>CAVKCU010000041.1:0-9377 GCA_963654645.1 Clostridiales bacterium
AACGCTGCCCGGCTGGGAGAAATGCCCCCGGCCGGGCTTTTTATAAAAAGGATGTGATGAGATGACTGTAGGAGAGGCTTTGGAGCGTGCCGAGCAGCTGCGCCCAAACTGCCGCATTGAAACCGAGACACGGCTGCAATGGCTGCGGGAGGCGGATGCATTGCTGCGCACAAAGCTGTTTGACCGCAGCGCTGCCGGGGCGTTTGACGCGGTGGGTGCAGACCGTCCGTGGGAGCAGCCGGTGCAGGACGACCAGACGCTGCTGGCTCCGCCGCCCTTTGATGCGCTGTACCCGCACCTGCTGTGTGCGCAGATGGATGCCGCATTGGGCGAGACCGACCGCTACGCCGGGGAGCAGGCGCAGTACAACGCCCTGTATGCAGAGCTGGCGGTCTGGCTGCGGCAGAACTACCCGCCCCGCAGCTGGGCGCAGTGGCGCTGGTAAGGAGGTGAGGCGATGGTACTGGCAGACAGAGTGCGGCTTGCCAACACCCGGCAGCTGCTGCGGGCTTTTGGAGGCCTGAACGAGACTTACGGCTGCTCGGAGGCAGAGTACAGCGCTGGGGTGAACTTTTCCACCCGGGATTTTCCTGCCCTGAGCACCCGCACCCCGCGCCGCAAGCTGCGGGCACTGACCGGGCTGAACGGGATGTACCACCTGAACGGTCTGCTGACGGTCTGCGGGCGGGATATCACCTATACCCCGGACGATGCCGCCGCCCCGGCGGTGACGAAGCCGGACGCCGTGACCGATGACCGCAAGGCGCTGGTGGGCATCGGCACAAAAATCCTGATCTTCCCGGACAAGCTGGCTTTTGATACGGCAGACGGCAGCGTTGCCGCACTGGGGGCGCTGTGGACGGCGGCGGGCAAAAGCGTGACCTTTGCCCCCTGCGACGCCGCAGGCAAGACCTATCAGGTGGAAGCCTTTGGCAGGGACGAGCCCGCCGACCCGGCAGACGGACAGCTTTTCTTAAAGGTGGAGGATGCCGACCACCCGTGGAGGTACGACAGCACGCTGGAGATGTACAGCAAAAACTCCGGCAGTTGGGCGGCTATCCCGCTGGAATACTGCCGCATCACGGCGGCAGGGCTGGGCAGGCTGTTCCGGCAGTGGGACACCGTGACTGTGCAGGGCGCAGCCGCCGAGGCTGCCGGACAGAGCCCGGAAATGAACGGAGATCAGATCGTGTATGACGTGGGCGAGGACTGGCTGCGGGTGCGCTGCACCCCGCAAGGCGAGTATTTTTACGGCACACTGGTGCAGAACGCCGCCGCCGCCCAGTGGCAGAGCATGGACGGCAAGCAGCACCGCAGTGTGGACGCCGCGCAGACGGTATCCATGGAGCGCCGGGTGCCGGAGCTGGATTTTGTGACCGAGTGCGACAACCGGGTGTGGGGCTGCAACAGCAAGGAGAACGTCATCTACGGCTGCAAGCTGGGCGACCCCACCAACTGGTTCAGCTACAGGGGCATCGCGGCGGACAGCTACGCCGTCACCGTGGGCAGCGACGGCGCTTTTACCGGGGCGGCTTCCTGCATGGGCTATGCGCTGTTCTTCAAGGAGAACACCCTGCACAAGCTGTACGGCTCCAAGCCCTCGGATTTTCAGCTTTCCAGCCTGCGCTGCCGCGGCGTAGCCAAAAACGCCGCCCGCAGCCTGTGCGTGCTGAACGAGACGCTGTATTATCTCTCGCCGGACGGCGTTATGGCGTGGGACGGCAGTCTGCCCACCAAGGTGTCCGGCGCACTGGACGCCGCAAAGCTTTCCAACGTGCAAAGCGCCGTAGGCGGTGCGCTGGATGGCAGGTACTACCTGCACATCTCCCGGGAGGATGCCCGGCTGCTGGTCTACGACACCGAAAAGGGGCTGTGGAGCGAGGAGGACGTCTGCTCCTGCGATATGACCAGCACCGGCGGGCAGCTTTATCTGTGGGACGGACAGGCGCTGTGGGCGGCAGACCCCACCCGCGAGCCGGACTGGCAGACCACCGACGGCGTGGAAACGGATATCCCCTTTGAACTGGTCACCGGCGATGTGGGGCTGGACGGCACCGAGCAGCGGTATCTCTCCCGGCTGACTTTGCGGCTGGATGCCGAACGCACCAGCACGGTGGAGGTAGCAGTGAGCTATGACGGCGGTGCGTGGGAGACGGTAGCCTCCCTTGCCGCCCAGGGCAGCCGCCGCAGCTGCGACCTGCCTTTTGTGCCCCGGCGGTGCGGGTCGCTGCGGCTGCGGCTGCGCGGCAAGGGGCAGATCACTTTGCGCGGACTTGTGCGCACCATCGCCCCGGCAAAGGGAAAATTATGGGAGGAGGATGCCTCATGGCAAGCATGAACGGCCTGAGCAAGCTGGGCCTGCCCAAGCTCAGCGATAACATGGACCCGGAGGATGCCCGGGCGCTGCGCAGCTATCTGTACCAGATGCAGGAGCAGCTGCAGTATGTACTGACCAATCTGGATACGGAAAATATGTCCGACACCCTGCGCAGCAAGCTGCAGGGACTATAAGAACGAAAGGAGAATTTTATGGTATCCAAAAAGAAGGAGGAGCTGCTGCAGCCGGAAGTGCAAACGCAGGCACAGACCGCCGCGCAGTCCGCTTACAGTACCGAGGGGCTGGACAGCCGCGCCGATGTAGAAAAAGCCATGACAGAGGCCTCCTACCGCCCCGGTCAGCAGGTGACCGATGCAGCCAACGCCCTGAAGCAGTGGCAGCAAAACCGCCCCGCAGCTTACCAGAGCAGCTATCAGGACAGGATCAATGAGCTGCTGGGACAGCTGCTGGAGCGGGAGAATTTTCAATACAGCTACACCCGCGATCCGCTTTACCGCCAGTACGAGCAGCTGTATACCCAGAACGCCCACAACGCCAGCGCGGACGCGGCGGCGCAGGCGGCTGCCCTGACCGGCGGTTACGGCTCCAGCTATGCCACCAGCGCGGCGCAGCAGGCCTATCAGCAGCAGATCGGCGGGCTGGCAAGCGCCATCCCCACCCTGTACAGTCTGGCGCTGGATACTTACAAGAGCGGCGGCGAGGAACTGGTGGACCGGCTGGACCAGCTGAACGGACAGGAACAGAATGCACAAAGCCTGTATGACCGTCAGCTGCAGGACTACTACACCCAGCTGCAGCAGAAGGGCGAGGCCTACAACGATGCCTACGCCAAGGATTACGGTCAGTATCAGGAGCATCTGAACCGGCTGGATACCCTGCACGGCTACTACACCGCACAGGAGCAGGCGCAGATCAGTCAGCGCCAGCAGGCCTTTAATAATGTCATGACCGTGCTGGGCTTCCTTGGGGACGTGGTGCAGCTGGCTATTACCGGCACCACCGGTCTGGGCAGTCTGGCAGGCAGTCTGCTGAACACCGGGTACAACATCTACTCCGGCAACCGCGCCTATGAGGCCCAGCGCGCCGATGCCCAGTGGAGCCAGCAGATGCAGGAGAAGCAGCGGCAGGACGCGCTGACCCAGCAGCAGTACGACAACACCGCCAGCGAGCGTGCCTATCAGGACGCACTGAAGCAGCAGGCGTTCAACAATAATGTGACCACCCAGAAGCTGAACATCGCCAAGGGCGAGTGGGCGCTGAAGCAGTCCAATGCCCAGCAGAAGGCTGCGCAGGCCGCCGGCAGGGCAGCGGCTGCGGGCACAAAGTCCGGCAGCACCGGCAGCGGAAAGACCACCGGCAGCAGCGGTCTTACTTCCGGCGGCAGCCGCAGCACTGTCAGCGCCGGGGTGCCCTACACGGCAGCGCTGCTGCGCAGTCAGGGCAAGAGCGATGTGGCCATCACCTCTGCCCTGCGGCAGGAGGGCTACACCCCCGCCCAGATCGCAAAGATCTTACAGGAGATGAACAAGTAAAAGAAAAGGCACCCCGGTAAAGCAGCTGCTTTACCGGGGTGCCGTACTTTTTATTATCCCGCCAAAAGAAAAAGTCCGCTGTTTGAAACAGCGGACTTTTTGGTGGGGTGCCCAGTGGGACTCGAACCCACGGTCTCCAGATCCACAATCTGGCGCGTTAACCGACTACGCTAAAGGCACCACATAAATGCGCCCGAAGGGACTCGAACCCCCGGCCCACTGCTTAGAAGGCAGTTGCTCTATCCACCTGAGCTACGGGCGCACGTTGTTATCCCAATGGGTTCCATTATGGCGGCAGTTCTGTGTCGGCACAGGCTGCGAGAGAAATAATACCATACCCATCGCATTCTGTCAAGGAAAATCTGAAAAAAGTTTCAACTTTTTTGCGCTGCGGGTGAAAACAGACGCTCCGGCGCGTATAAAACGATTTATAACAGCCACATTCCTGCGCAGCCCAGTGCAAAGCCCAGTGCAAAGCCGCATACTACGTCCCGCACATGATGCACCCCGGTGAGCACCCGCAAACAGCAGATAAGCAGGGCGATGCCCACCATCACGCAGCCCGCAGCGGGGTAGAAATATAGCCACACCGCCGCCAGCACGGCGGCGCTCAGCGCGTGGCGGGAGGGCATGGAGTGTCCCCGGCTCTCCTTTGCCACCAGCGGGGTAAAGCCGGGCTGCTCGTAGGGGCGGGGGAAGTGCAGCCGGGTGCGCAGCAGCGTGCCGCCCCAGAACACCAGCCCCGGCACAAAGATGGAACGGGCGATCAGCACCATAAAGTCCAGCGCAGCCTGCTTCTGGGTGAGGAACAGCCGCGAGAGCCGGACGTTCAGCAGGCACAGCAGCACCGGGTAGCACACAAAGGGCACCAGCGGCAGCCACCGGTCCAGAAAAACCACCAGCCGCTTTACAGCCGGGTGGGTATCGAACCAGTGATAGATGGGCTTATACTGTTCGGCGGTCAAAGCGGGTCACCTCCTGTCGGAGCGAATATCAGAAGCAAGTGTCCAGATAGTTTTCCACATCAAAGGGCTCCGGGGTGGAATCCTTGCGCAGGTACAGCGGGTGGTGCGGGTGTCCTTTTTTGCTGCGCTTGCCAAAGGTGACCCACGGGATCTCCCGCTCCCGCGTCAGGGCTACCATCTCCCGCATCAGTCCGGGCAGATAGTCCCGCTTCTCAATCAGTGTGCCCCATGCCGCCCACATGGTGGGCTGGGTCTGCGCCAGCACCGCCTGCAGCCAGCGCAGGTTTTCGTCGCACAGGGCGCGGTCGGGGGTCTTGTCCATATCGTTGGGGTCGGTGGCGCGCTGGGGGTAGACGTTGAACATGATCCAGCTGTCAAAGCCGTTGGCAGCAGCCAGACGCTCCACACTCTTTAAGGTAGGGTCCAGCGCGCCGGGCTGGGCAGTGCTGGGGTTGATGCCGATGCACACCAGCGGGTGTTTGCCCACACGCCCCAGAACATAACGGTAGTTTTGGTAGGTGTGGGGCTCGTAATACCAGACGCCGCCGGCGTATTCGCCCGCCTCAAGCACGGGCAGAGAAACGGTCTGCATGATAGTAAACTCCTGTCGGTTTCGAATATCATTATTATCGTACCTGAATCCACCGGGAAAATCAACAGTTTTAACCCCAAAATACTGCCTTATTTCTGTTTTTGTGGTATACTGGGGGTGTTCCGGTGCGGCAGGGGGACTGCGGCACCGCGCTTATAGAAAAAAGGAGTTCTTATGCTGGAAGATTATAAAAGTGCACTGCGCGCAGGGCAGCGCGCCTATCGTGCCCGCATAGCTCGCGGTCAGTCGCCCTATCTGGCCGTGCTGGACGATGTGCTCAAGGGCGTGGATATCGTGGCGCAGGAGCCGCTGGGTCTGGTAGAGATCCCATCGGACAGTCTTGTGGGCACCAAGACCAGCGGACGGCACACCGCCTTTTCGTATGACTTTATGCCCCTGCTGGAGCCGGATACCGAGTTTGCGGCAAAGTGGTCGATCCTGTGCGATGCCCATCTGGAAGAGGGCATCCAGACGCCGATCATCGCCTTTGAGTACATGAACCAGTTTTATGTGCAGGAGGGCAACAAGCGGGTCTCGGTGCTCAAGTATTACGGCGCCGTCAAGATCCCGGGTACAGTCACCCGGCTCATCCCTGCCCGCACCGACGAGCTGGAAAATAAGATCTACTACGAGTTTCTGGATTTCTATAAGCTGTCCAAGGTGAACTATGTGCATTTTTCCAAGCTGGGCGGCTATAGCAAGCTGCAGACGCTGGTGTGCAAAGCGAGCGGCGAGGCATGGTCGGAGGACGACCGGCTGAACTTTGCGGCTTTCTACACCATGTTCCACCAGCAATTCGAGGCCTTGGGCGGCACATCCATGGGGCTGACCACCGGCGATGCACTGCTGGTGTACCTGTCGGTGTACCGCTACTCCGACACCTACGACGCCACCCCTGCGCAGGTGCGGCAGAACCTGGAAAAGCTGTGGAACGAGGTGAAGGTGCTTACCGAGCCCCACGGCGTGGAGCTTTCGCTGGACCCGCCCAAGAGCCCCGCAGAGCCGCTGCTGTCCAAGCTGAATATCTTCAGCCCCAGCAAGCAGCCCAGCGAGCTGCGGGTGGTGTTCCTCCACGAGTACAACGCCAAGATCAGCGCATGGGTGCGCGCACATGACGAGGGGCGCGAGGCACTGGCGAAGGTATTCCCGGACAAGGTGTATATCAGCAGCTACGAGGACGTGAATCCGGAGGTGGACGCGGAGCAGATATTGGAGGAGGTAGCCCACAACAATGCGGATGTGGTGTTCGCCACCAGCGTGCGGATGTACAACGCCTGCCTGAAGGTGGCGGCGCAGCACCCCAAGACCCGCATCCTGAACTGCTCGCTGAACGCGCCGCACCCGCTGGTGCGCACCTACTACCCCCGCACCTATGAGGTGACCTATCTGCTGGGAATGCTGGCAGGTATCATGACCAAGACCGGGCACATCGGCTATGTGGCGGCAAACCCCGTGTACGGCGTGCCCGCAGCAATAAACGCCTTTGCGCAGGGTCTGAAGAGCGTGCGCCCGGCAGGCCGCATCCAGCTGCGCTGGGCATGTCAGACCGATGCAGCCCATCCGCTGGATTTTGCCGACTGCCCGGAGATCGATCTGGTCTACGCCCGGGACAGCCGGGAACCTGCCGACACCAACCGGGACTACGGTCTGTGCCGCAAACTGCCGGACGGCAGTTTGCAGCCGCTGGCCCTGCCGATCTGGCGGTGGGATACCTTCTATGTGGAGATCGTGCGCTCCATTTTTGACGGCAGCTGGGACAACGCAGCTACCACCCGCGCAGTGAACTATTGGTGGGGACTGCGCAGCGGCGCAGAGGATCTGGAGTATCAGGAAGCACTGCCCAGCGGTACGCGGCAGCTGCTGGATCTGATGGAAACGCTGCAGGGCTCGGACAATGTGCA
Organism: Clostridiales bacterium; assembly: GCA_963654645.1. Taxonomy (GTDB): domain Bacteria; phylum Bacillota; class Clostridia; order Oscillospirales; family Ruminococcaceae; genus Faecalibacterium. The sequence continues at coordinate 7,329 of CAVKCU010000041.1, forward strand.
CATCTTCCCGGAAAAGCTGTATGATAACGAGGATAACCTGCACTCCCCGGAGAATAAAGTTTACAGCCCCAAAGAGCTGATGGAGATGGATTGGCTGGATGCCTGTGTACACGGCAAGCTGCCCCATTACGATGAGCTGGATGTAAAGACCCGCACTGTGCTGGCGATCAACGGACTGGACAACGTAAAGGGTCTGGAGAAATGAGCCGGTCTGACCGGAAAAGAATGGAGCATACGAACGTGAAAATTCTTGCCATCTCAGATGTCCCGTCCAAGGCGCTGTGGGACTATGACACCCGTGCCCGGCTGGAGGGCATCGACCTGATCCTTTCCTGCGGGGATCTGCCCAAGAAATATCTGGAATATCTCACAAACTTTACCACGGCACCCATCCTGTATGTGCACGGCAACCACGACGGCAGCTACCGGACCCAGGGCGAGCCCGGCGGCTGCATCTGCGTGGACGATCAGGTGTACACATGGAAGGGGCTGCGCATCATGGGGCTGGGGGGCTGTCAGCGCTATAACAGGGAGGATACCTACCAGTACACCGAGCACGAAATGCGCCGCCGTGCGCATAAGCTGGAGCATCAGGCGCACAAAAAAGGCGGCATCGACCTGCTGCTGACCCACGCCCCGGCAAAAGGGCTGAACGATGGGGACGACTGTGCCCACAGGGGCTTTGCGTGCTTCAACGAGATTTTGGATGAGTACCAGCCGAAGTGGTTCATCCATGGGCATGTACACCTGAATTATGATGCAAAGCTGCCCCGGGTGTGCACCCGCGGCAACACCACCGTCATCAATGCTACCGAGCGCTATGTCTTTGAGATCCCGGATCCGGATCCGGTCGAAGAGCGTAAGACGCTCTGGAGGATGCTGGGGTTTTGAGCCGCTGCCGTTTTCCGCTGCGACTCCTCCCGTGAAAATGGACTGCCGGAGCCTCCGCAGACGCTCCGGCAGTCCGAAATTATAAAGTTTTCTTCCGCTCGTCCCGGCATCAAAAGAAGCCGCTGCACAAACGCTGTGCAGCGGCCTTTTGCTTATGGAGCCTTATTGTGGGAATGGCGGGCGCGGCAGCAGAGCGGTGTTGCCTGCAGCCCTGTGAAAAATTACAGATCCAGCTTGCCGGAGAATTTATTGATGACGTAGTAGGCTGCGCCTTCCTCGGGCTTGACGTATACCTTGCAGGACTGCACGCCGACCTTGTGGGTGGTGCGGTAGTCTGCCTTGGCGCGGTCGATGATGTCGGTGATGTTGTACTGCTCACCGCCGATCTCTACATATAGCTCAGGAGCCAGCGGCGGGCGACCGCGGCGGGCGGGAGCCTTGGTGGATTTGCGGGTCTTGCCCTCGGCAGCCGGAGCTTCGGCTGCAGGAGCAGAAACTTTCTTTTCAGGCATGATACATAACCTTCCTTCTGTATTTGATCATGGTGCAGCGGGGGCTGCGCCGGCGGGCTCCAAAGAATCTATCGTAAGGCAGAAGTGGTGCGGAGACCGCAGCCTGTCTGCCTCATACGAACCGGTACAAGAACGTTTGCATAAAGAAGCTGGGTTTATAATTATATAATATGTTTTTGAAACTCATTTGTAAAGTCTTTTTCATAAAAAACATTGTAAAAACGGCAAGAAACGGCGGAATAAATGGGCGGAGCAGCATTCCGGCACTTTTTCCGGGTCAGAGTACGCCCTTTCGGCAAAACAGACAGCCATTCCCGGAAAAGCCGGGCGGCACTGCGAACACAAATACGGCAGGCAAAAAACATTCCCTGCAGGGGTGGAATAAGGCGGATCTGAACTCCCGACCAGCCGCAGGCGCACCGCAGATAAAAAAGAAACGTCCCGACAAAATCGGGACGCTTCTTTTGGGATATCGTGCGGTGCTGTTCGCGCCGCACACGCCGCAGATAAAAAGGAAACTCCCCCAACTTGTCTGGGGGAGTTTCCTTTTTATGCCGGTGGTGGGGGTCGAACCCACACGTGTTATTAGCACAAGGGATTTTGAGTCCCCCTCGTCTGCCATTCCGACACACCGGCGTATCATTTT
>CAVKCU010000042.1:0-9359 GCA_963654645.1 Clostridiales bacterium
GAGACCTGCGGCTGCTGCGGCACCACCGCCTGCCTTGCCCTGCTGAACGATGCCGTGAAGAAGGGCGGCGTGATGGCCTCCAACCATGTCGGCGGTCTGTCCGGTGCCTTTATCCCGGTCAGTGAGGATGCCGGTATGATCCACGCTGCCGAGATCGGCTGCCTGACCATTGAAAAGCTGGAAGCCATGACCGCCGTCTGCTCTGTGGGCATCGACATGGTCATCATCCCCGGCGACACCACCCCCGCTGTTATCAGCGCCCTGATCGCGGACGAAGCCGCTATTGGCATGGTGAACAGCAAGACCACCGCCGTGCGCGTCATCCCCGCCATCGGGCGCAAAGCCGGTGAGGTGCTGGACTTCGGCGGTCTGCTGGGCTACGGTCCCATCATGCCGGTGAACAGCCATGACCCCTCGGTGTTCATCAACCGCGGCGGTCGCCTGCCTGCACCGATGCAGTCTTTGAAGAACTGAGATAAATCATTCTTTTTGTATAACCCCGCTGCAGCAGACCCATCCTCTGGTTATCATTTCCAGAAGAGGGGTCTGTTTTTTATGCTTCGCTGGTTTTCAAAACCGCTTTCCGTCCGGCAGATGCGGCTGTTGTGCGCCAGTATGCTGGCGGGCTTTGCGCTGTGCGGCGCTTTGCAGGGGCTTTACTGGGGGCGCACCCAGCTGGATGCCGGGGCAGCGCTGTGCGCCGACACCCTGCGGCTGCACATCCGGGCAGCCAGCGATGCCGTAGCTGACCAGAGCGCCAAGCTCCGGGTGCGGGACGCGGTGCTTGCCGTAATGCAGCAGTGCCCGGCGCAGAGCGCGCCGGAGGCGCGGGCATGGGCGGCGGGGCAGCTTTTGCAGTTTCAGCTGGCGGCACAGCGGGCGCTGGCTGCGCAGGGCATCCGCACCCCGGTGCAGGTGTACCTTGTGAATATGTACTTCCCCGCCCGGCGCTACCCCACCGGTCAGCTGCCTGCCGGGCGGTACGATGCCGTGCGCATCGACATCGGCAGCGGCGGCGGGCGCAACTGGTGGTGTGTGCTGTACCCGGGGCTGTGCAGCTTTGCGCAGGGCGGCTACGCTCTGCCTGCGGAGAACGACCTTGTCTGCGGGCAATATATCCTGCGGTTCCGGCTGGTGGACTGGGCGCACCGGCTGACCGCCCGGCGGCAGACGGTGCTGCTGGCGGGGTGACGCCGCACCCCGCCGGAGCATAGCATGGAGGGAAAGGAGGGATCCCTCTATGGCGATTCCCGGTTATTATTCCCTGCTCCAGCGCGGCTCCTCCGGGCCGGACGTAGCTCTTGTGCAGACGTGGCTCAACGGCGTGCGCGATGGGTGCACATGGTACGATGCACTGAAGGCAGACGGCAAATTCGGCACCGGCACCCAGCGTGCCGTGCAGGAGTTCCAGCTGAAGAACAAGATGAACATGGACGGCAAGGTGGGGCAGAACACATGGAACGTGCTCTACACCCGCTACACCGCAAAGCACGGGCTGAAGGTGCCCTACCCCGGCATCGTGCTGCGCACCGGCTCCTCCGGCGGCACGGTACGTCTGGTGCAGCAAAAGCTCAACTCTCTGGGCGAGCGGCTGAAGGATGACGGCAAGTACGGTGCAGCCACCGCTGCCGCCGTACAGCGGTTCCAGCGGCGCAACGGTCTGACGGCGGACGGCAGCGTGGGCTGCGCCACTTGGGAAAAGATGTTCTGACCTGACCCCTTCAGTCGCCTGCGGCGACAGCTTCCCCAAGGGGACGCCTTGCCGGATACCGGAAGGTTTTCCGGCGCTTTGAAAGCCTCCCCCTTGGGGGAGGTGGCTTGACGCGCAGCGGCAAGACGGAAGGGGTAAGCACCTGCATTGTTTCCAGACATTGCAGGTGCTTTTCTGTTCTCCTTGGTTGCACCCGCGGCGGCGGCTGCGTTATAATAGGGCAAAGCGTTTTTTGAAAGGCGGTGTTCCTGTTTGCGTTTTCTGCATTTATCCGACCTGCATCTGGGCAAGCGGGTGTGCGAGTTTTCCATGCTGGAGGATCAGCGGTATATTCTGGAACAAATTTTAACTCTGCTGGACGAGACCCCTGTAGACGGCGTGCTGCTGGCGGGAGACCTTTACGACAAGCCCGTTCCCCCTGCCGAGGCGGTGCGGCTGCTGGACTGGTTTTTGACCCAGCTGGCAGCGAGGCATCTGCCGGTGTTCGCCATCAGCGGCAACCACGATTCTGCCGACCGGGTGGCCTTTGGCTCTGCCCTGCTGGCTAACAGCCGGGTCTACGTCAGCCCGATGTTCACCGGCGCGCCGCAGCCCATCCCACTGCAGGACACCCACGGCACAGTGGATGTGTACTTACTGCCCTTTTTAAAGCCCGCCATGGTGCGGCACGTCTGGCCGGACGAGCCCATTGAGAGCTACAACGACGCCCTTGCCTGCGTGCTGCGGCACTGCACCCCGGACCCCGGCCACCGCAGCGTGCTGGTGGCGCACCAGTTCGTGGCGGGTGCTGCCGCCTGCGAGAGCGAGGAGCCCTCGGTGGGCGGGGTGGACAGCGTGGACGCCGCCCTGTTCGATGCCTTTGACTATGTGGCGCTGGGGCATCTGCACAGCCCGCAGAAAGTCGGGCGGGAGACCCTGCGCTACTGCGGCACCCCGCTGAAATATTCCTTCTCGGAGGCAGGGCAACGCAAAAGCGCCACCTTTGTGGAACTGGGTGCAAAGGGCGAGGTGCAGATCACCACCGCGCCCCTGACCCCCCGGCACGACCTGCGCAGGCTGCGGGGCAGCTACATGGAGCTGACCGACCGCCGCTGCTACGAGGGCACTGCCGTGGACGATTACCTGTACATCACCCTGACCGACGAGCAGGATGTACCGGACGCGCTGGCGCGGCTGCGGGTCATCTACCCCAACCTGATGCAGCTGGACTACGACAACCAGCGCACCCGCCAGCAGCAGGAGATCAGCGCCCCGGAGCGCACCGAGAACATCTCCCCGCTGGAGCATCTGGCGGCCTTCTACCAGCTGCAAAATAACCAGCCCCTGACCGCCGAGCAGACGGCGTTCTGCCAGGAACTGATCGAGGAGATCTGGAAGGAGGGCGACACCGTATGAGACCGCTGCGACTGACCCTTTCGGCCTTTGGCCCCTATGCCGCCCAGACTACCCTTGACCTTGAAAAGCTGGGCAGGGGCGGGCTGTACCTCATTACCGGCGACACCGGCGCGGGCAAGACCACCCTTTTTGACGCCATCACCTACGCGCTGTACGATCATTCCAGCAGCGGCATCCGGGAGGGCTCCATGCTGCGCTGCAAGTACGCGGACGACAAGACCCCCACCTTTGTGGAGTTGGAATTTGAGGTGCACGGCGTGCGCTACACGGTGCGCCGCAACCCGGAGTATCAGCGTCCCAAGGCCCGGGGCGAGGGCATGACCACCGAAAAGGCGGATGCCACCCTGACCTACCCGGACACCCGCCCGCCGGTGACCAAGGCAAAGGACGTGACCGCCGCCGTGCAGGAGATCATCGGACTGGACTATAACCAGTTTTCCCAGATCGTGCTCATTGCGCAGGGGCAGTTCACAAAGCTGCTCAATGCGTCTACGGAGGAGCGCAGCCGCATCTTCCGCAAGTTGTTCCGCACCCAGCGCTATGCCCAGCTGCAAGAGCGCTTACAGGCCGAAGCCGCTGCGCTGAACCAGCAGCGCACCGCCCAGAACGCCAAGCTAGACAGCCTGCTGGGCGGGCTGCAATTCAGCCCGGATGACCCGGATGCCGAAGCTCTGCGCGCCCTGTGCGCCCAGACCGTGCCGGAAACGGCGCTTGCTTTTCTGGATGCCCTGACCGCCCGGCAGGCTGCGGCGCTGGAGGAAACCGGCACCGCCCTGCACACCACCGAAACCCAGCTGGACACGGTGCAGCGGCAGCTGGGTGCCGCCGCACAGGCGCAGCGGCTGGCGCAGCAGCTGGCTGCACGGCAGACAGAGCTTGCCGCCGCAAAGCCCGCACTGGACGCTGCCCGCGCCGAAGCCGACCGCCACGCCGGGGACGCTGCGCAGCTGGACGCCCTCACCGCGCAGGTAACGCAGGCACAGAGCGCCCTTACAGCCTATGACGCGCTGGACGCCCTCTGCCGCCAGCAAACCGAAGCGCGGGACGCCGCCCGGCTGGCGGCGGCACAGGCGCAAAAGCGGCGCACCCAGCTGGACAGCCTGAACGCCGCCCTTGCCGCCGCCGAGACCGAACTTTCCGCACTGGCAGATGCGGACACCCGGCTTTTGGCGCTGCAAACCCGCAGCGCCCAGCTGGCACAGCGCGGCGAAGCGCTGGCAAAGCTGGAACAGCGCCTTGCGGACTGCCAGCGGCAGACCAAGGCTGCGCACAAGGCGCAGGAGAGTTACCGCGCCGCTGCCGCCGCACAGGACGAAGCCCGCGCCCGGCGGGACGCGCTGGAACGGGCATTCTTGGACGCACAGGCCGGGCTGCTGGCTGAGAGCCTGACCGAGGGCGCACCCTGCCCGGTGTGCGGCAGCACCCATCACCCCGCCCGCGCCCAGCTGCCCCATACCGCGCCCACACAGGCGCAGGTGGAGGCCGCGCGGCAGACCGCTGCCGAAGCCGACCGGCAGGCGCAGAACGCCAGCGCTGCCGCCCAGAGCGCACTGGCTGCTGCCAACGAAGCCAAAACTTCCCTCCGGCGGGACGCCGAGACCCTGCTGCCGGAGCGCTTTACTGCCCCCGAGGGCACCGTTCCCCTCACCTTTGCCCTGATGACCAATGTTCTGGCTGAAGAGAGCGCCGCTTTGCAGACGGCACAGGCAGACTGTACCGCCCAGTGCCGGCAGGCAGATGCCGACTGCCGCCGCAAGGCACAGCTGGAAGCTGACCGGCAGGCTAAGACCCGCCAGCGCCCGGCGTTGGAGCAGACCGCTGCCGAAGCCGACCGCAGCGCTGCCGCCCAGAATGCCAGTGCAGACGCGTTGGAAGGGCAGATCGCAGAGCGGCGCGCCGCCCTGCCTTACCCCCAGCGCGCGGACGCACAGGCGGCGCTGGACAAGCTGGAAGCCGACCGCCGCACCCTGCGCACCGGCATGGACACGGCGCAGCGCCGCCTGAAACAGGCCGAGCAGAGCGTTGCCGCCGCCGAAGCTGCCGTGGAGGCGTTGCGCACTCAGCAGACCGCCGCCCAAAAGGAGTTGCCCGCCCGCAGCGCCGAGGAGCTTACCGCACAGCAGACCGCACTGACCGCCGCGCGGGAGACTTTGCGCAGCCGGGAAAAGCAGCTTTCGGCACAGCTGCTGCCCAACCGCAAAACGGCGGCGCAGTACCGCGCTGCCGCCGAGGCGCGGCAGACGCTGGAAAGCCGGTGGCAGTGGGTCAGCGCACTGGCTGCCACGGCAGGCGGCACCCTGACCAGCAAACAGAAGATCCGCCTCGAAGCCTACATCCAGATGAACTATCTGGACCGCATTTTGCGCTACGCCAACACCCGCCTGATGCAGATGACCGCCGGGCAGTACGAGCTGGAGCGCATCGGCGCAGAGAACCAGCGCAGCCAGTCCGGGCTGGACCTTGGCGTCATCGACCACTACAACGGCACCCGCCGCAGCGTAAAGACCCTTTCCGGCGGCGAGAGCTTCAAGGCTTCGCTGGCGCTGGCGCTTGGTCTTTCGGACGAGGTGCAGAGCAGCGCCGGGGGCATCCGGCTGGACACCCTGTTCCTCGACGAGGGCTTCGGCTCGCTGGACGAGGAATCGCTGGAGCTTGCCATCCGGGTGCTTTCCGGTCTGACCGAGGGCGACCGGCTGGTGGGCATCATCTCCCATGTGGGGGCGCTCAAGGACCGTATCGACCGGCAGGTGGTGGTGCACAAGGCACGCACCGGCGGCTCCACCGTAGAGCTGCGGGTGTAAAATGCCGCCGGCGGGGCACACTAGGGGCGGAGGTGAATTTTGATGAACTCACTGGAACCCTTCATCCGCCGCGAACTGGAAAACCAGCCCGGCACCGCTGCCACCCCGCAGGCAAACAGCACCCGCACTGCCCCGCCGCTGGGCAGGTTGCCCCTGCAGCCCCCGGCTGCGCCGGACACGCCCGGCACCCAGCTGCCCCCGCCGGAGCTGCCGCAGCCGGAAAAGCCCGGCGTCCCTATGACCGACGGCACCCCCATGGCCTGCCGTCAGAAAAACGCCGCCGCCTTTCTCGCCGGAGACGTGCAGACCAGCGTGATGGCACACTATGCGCCCGGGCTGTTCAGTACAGGGCAGAAGCTGCACAACCGCCACCCCGCCCCGGACGAGGACACCGCCGCCGTTTTGGAGCTGGTGGAATGGCGCGAGGACGCCCCTTACGGCTGAGCGTAACAAAAATTTTTTAAAATATTTCAGTTTACCTGTTGAAATCTCGCCGCACTTCCCTTATTATGGTAGCATATAAACATAAAGGCAGGTTTTGCAATATGGCAGAGATCAAATACGAAGTTGTCCAGCGTGTAGCCGTGCTGAGCCAGCGCCCCCGCGGCTGGGAGCGTCAGCTGAACCTTATCAGCTGGAACGACGGCGAACCCAAGTACGACATCCGCGACTGGTCCCCGGACGGCACCCGCATGGGCAAGGGCATCTCCCTGAGCCATGACGAGCTGGCCATCCTCAAGGGCATTCTGGAGGATATGGAGCTGTGAGCGGGGGCGACCGCGCAGAGTTTCTGGACGTCTGGCAGCAGCACGTCACCCGCCCGGGCAGCGAAAAGCTGCTGGACTGGCTGGACAAAAAGACGGATTTTTTCACCGCACCGGCGTCCACCCGTTTTCACGGAGCCTGTGAAGGCGGGCTGTGCATGCACAGCCTGAACGTCTACCACGCGCTGCATGACAGCTTTTTCACCGAGGGTGAAAGCGAGGAGAGCTACGCCATCTGTGCCCTGCTGCACGATCTGTGCAAGGCCAACTACTACAAGCTGGGCACCCGCAACGTGAAAAACGAAGCCACCGGACAGTGGGAGAAAGCGCCCTTTTACAGTGTGGATGATCTTTTCCCCTACGGTCACGGCGAAAAGAGCGTGTTCCTCATTGAGCGGTTCATGAAGCTGAAGGTGGAGGAGGCGGTCGCCATCCGCTGGCACATGGGCGGCTTTGATGATGCTGCCCGGGGCGGCTGCTTTGCCATCTCGGAGGCCTACGACAAGTACCCGCTGGCGGTCAAGCTGCACATCGCAGACCTGCAGGCTACCTACCTGATGGAGCACCGCACCAGTAATATGCGCTAGAGAACAAAAAGCGCGCTGCACATTGTTTTGTGCAGCGCGCTTTTCTGTTATCCGTTTTCTTTATTGCGGTACATCCGGGCATCCGCCTGACGGATGGCTTCGGTCAGGGGCTGCACATCGCATACCCCGCCGATGCTTACCGAAAGCCGGAGCTCCGGGTGGCTGGGCACCCGTGCCGCCTGCACGGCGTCCTGCACACGCCGGATGACGCTTTCCACGCCGCCAGAACGGCTCTGGGGCATCAGCAGCAAAAATTCATCGCCGCCGTAGCGGATCAGGATATCGGTCTGGCGCAGGCAGTTCTGCATGGCTGCGGCTACCGTTTTCAGCGCTTCATCTCCCACCAGATGTCCAAAGCTGTCGTTGACCGACTTGAACTGATCCACGTCGATCATCGCCACGCCGCCGCTCATCTCGCCCCCGGCAAGGAACTTATCAAAATAGCGGCGGGTGTAGGCTCCGGTCAGGGGGTCTACGAACGCGCTGCGCTCCATTCCGTCGCAGCGGTCCAGCAGCAGCCGGTGACCGCCCATGTCCAGCCAGCGACCGTCCGTCAGCCGGGTGACCAGCTCCAGCATGCAGCCCCTGCCGCCTACCTCGATGTACTTGGAGATGACAAAGTAGGCTTCCTCATCCTTGAACTCGATCTTATTCAGGATGGTCTTGCGGGCGTATGCCTTGGCAGAGATGCAGTTTTCGCACCGGATATCCCGGTTCCACACCATGTGGCAGTGACCGGGCTTTTCGGTCAGGATGCCGTCGCTGTCCAGCGTAAGCACCTTGCGGTGCTCCGGGTCCACCAGACGCACCACGTCAAAAATGCCCTGCAGCCGCTGCAGGAAGTGGGCGGGGTCCTCCTCCGGTCCGAGCGCAGTCAGCAGCTCTGCCTGATGCTCTACGCGGTGGTGCTCATCGGTCAGCTGTCCCAGCACATTCACGCAGCGGCGCACCCCTGCACCGCTCCAGATGGTATGCAGCGCCATCCGGTGCAGCCGCGGCTCTCCGTCCCGCTGCACCATGACCGGCAGCACCACATCCGGCGCTTCCGGCGTGGCGCGGCTGATCGCCTTGGAAAGCTTGCGCCGATCCTGCTCGTTCAAAAAGCCCATTCCCCTGCCCTGCGCAAAATCGGTCACCGTTTTTTGCTGCATGGGCTCGGCGTTGTAGTCATACACCGTCACGCTGCCTGCCAGCAGGTCGTAGTCGAACCGGATGCCGCCGCACTGGGCGGCGTAAAAATCCGTGCGCTCCTTTTCCTGCTCCAGCAGCAGCTGAGCGTGGTTCTCCCGGGGCAGCGCCTCCCGGTGCAAAATTTCCTCAGAAAGACGGTGGGTCTCCTGCCGGAAGCCCCGGTCCCACTCCGAGAGGTTCAGCTCGGCACGCAGCTGCTCCGAGGACTCCTGCAGGCAGTCCAGCAGCAGCGGGTTAAAGGCGCCGCACTCGCCGTTCAAGATCATGCGCAGCGCGGTATCGTGGTCGTAGGCATGCTTATAGCAGCGCTCGCTGGTCAAAGCGTCGTACACATCCGCCAGCGCCACCACCTGCGCTGCAATGGGGATCTCGTCCCCCTTCAGCCGGTCAGGGTAGCCGCCGCCGTCCCAGCGCTCGTGGTGCCAGCGGCAGATGGCGTGCGCCACCTGTAAAAGCGGCTCGTCCTGCGCAATAGACTGTCCCAGATCCTGCAGCATCTGCGCACCCGCCACCGTATGGTTCTTGATGATGGCAAACTCCTCGGCGGTCAGGCGTCCGGGCTTGTTCAGGATCTCTTCCGGGATAACGATCTTGCCGATATCGTGCAGCGCCGAGGCGGTGCTGATGCGGGCGATATCGCTTTCGTCCAGCTGATAGCGGTCGGTCTTTTGCGCCAGCCGGTGCAAAAGCAGATCGGTCAGGGTGCGGATGTGCAGGACATGAAGCCCGCTTTCGCTGTTGCGGAACTCCACCACATGGCTCAGGATGCTGATCATCAGCACGCTGTTGTGCTCTTTTTCGTACACCTGATCGGTGACAAGACGGGTGAGCCGCTTTTGCTTGGCGTACAGCATCAGGACATTCTTCACCCGGCGCAGCACCATGATCCGCTCGAAGGGGCGGCGGATAT
>CAVKCU010000043.1:0-9353 GCA_963654645.1 Clostridiales bacterium
CCATGCCGCCGATCCAGTGGGTGAAGCTGCGCCAGAACAAAATGCCCTTGGGCAGCCCCTCCACGGCGGGCAGGATGCTGGCGCCGGTGGTGGTAAAGCCGGAGACCGTCTCAAACAGAGCGTCCACCGGATTTGGGATGCAGCCGGTGAGCACAAAGGGCACCGCGCCCATCACCGAGATGAACACCCAGCACAGCGAGGTAGCCGCAAAGCCTTCGCGCATATAGAACACCTTACTGCGGGGCTTGATGGTGTGCAGGGCGTAGCCGATGCCGGCGCTGACGGCTGCTGTGAGCAGAAACACGCCCAGCACCATCCACTCGCCGTACACTAAGCTGGCGGCGGCGGGCAGCAGCAGCAATGCGCCCTCGATCATCAGCACATAGCCCAGCAGACGGAATACGATCGCATAATTCATAGTCCGCCTCCGTCAGTGCTCCACGATATCGCGCAGATCGTGCAGACCGTGTTCCAGCGTGACCACGATGACGTTGTCGCCCACCTGGATCTGGTCGCCGCCGCGGGGGATCAGGATTTTGCTGCCGCGGGTAATGCAGCACAGCAGCAGGTTCTTTTTCAGGTGCAGCTGGCTCAGGGGCACACCGGTGGCGGCGCTCTCCTCGTGCACCGTAAATTCCAGTGCCTCCACGCGGTCATCCAGAATGCGGTACAGGGTCTTGATGTTGCTGCCTGCCTCGTTCTGCAGGGCGCGGACATACTGCACGATGTAGTCGCAGGTCATGTACTTGGGATAGACCACGCTGCCCAGATCCAGCCCAGCCAGAATATCGTCAAATTCCAGACGGTTGACCTTGGTCACCAGCTTGCCGTTGGAGTGCTTTTTGGCAAACAGGGTCAGCAGCACGTTCTCTTCGTCGATATTGGTCAGCGCCACAAAAGCCTCGGTGGATTCCAGACCCTCGGAAAGCAAAAACTCGCGGTTGGAGCCATCCTCGTTCAAAATCTGTGCGCCGGGCAGCTGTTCTGCCAGCTCTACGCAGCGGGCAGCGTCCCGCTCCACGATGCGCACCCGCACATGGTTTTCCAGCAGCTCCTGACTGAGATAGTAGGCAATGGCACCGCCGCCAACGATGAGGGCGTTGCGCACCGGCTGCACCGGCAGATGCAACTGCTGGAAGAAGGCGTGTGCCTTTTCCTGCGTGGCAAGGAAGGTGACCTGATCGCCCTTTTGCAGCACAAAGTTACCGTTGGGGATGATGACCCCGCCGTCACGCTCCACTGCGCATACCAGAATATCACTCTTGAGCCGGGTGGGTATCTCGCGGATGGCTACGCCGTCCAGTGCATCGGGCAGTGCAAACTTGATCAGCCGAACACGACCGTCCGCAAAGGTATCGATCTTGCTGGCGCCGGGGAAGCGCAGCAGATGGGAGATCTCCTTCGCCGCTGCCATTTCCGGGTTGATGATGGCGGAAATGCCGATCTGCTTTTTGATAAAGTCCAGCTCGTGGCTGTAGGACGGGTTGCGCACACGGGCAATGCCGTGGCAGTGACCCGCCTTTTTGGCAAACATGCAGCAAAGCAGGTTCAGCTCGTCCGAGCCAGTGACCGCAATGAACACGTCCGCATCCTCAATGCCCGCCTCGGACAGAGTGGTGATGGACGAGCCATTGCCCACGATGCCCAGCACGTCGTAGCTTTCGGTCAGGTGCTCCACGCGCGCTTTGTTGGTGTCCACCACAGTCACGTTGTGGCCTTCCTCGCTGAGCTGGCGTGCCAGAGCCGTACCGACCTTGCCGCCGCCCACCAGAATGATCTTCATAACAAGTCCTTTCTCCTTTGGCAGCCCCTTTTCCCGGGGCTAGAAATTACAGTATAGTATAGCATATCCCACCGCAAAGTTCTACCGTTTGCCCCGCAAATACATCGAATTGCTAAAAAAGCGACAGCTCCTTTGTGCAAAACAGCCTGCTCGTTCTATAAACTCCCCTTTTTTGCTTACACCTGCCGGCAGCGTTCGACACACTGCTTTTTCATAAAAATACCCCCAGTACCGGATAGCCGGTATTGGGGGTATGTATCGCCTTTTCGGTGTGGTTATTCTTTGGACTGGGCGGCTTCGGCGGCCTGTGCATCATACTCGGCAAGCAGAGCGTTGAGGTCGTACTGATACTTGCTATGGCAGAAGTGACACACCACCTCACAGACGGGATCCTCGTCCCGCATCCGCTCAAGCTCGGCACGACCAAGACTGAGCAGCATCTCCTTGGTGCGCTCGGCGCTGCAATCGCACTGGTACTGCACCGTGCGCTCGTCCAGCACGTTGGGAGCAAAGCCAGCCAGCGCCATCTGCATCATGTCCTCGGGGGTCTTGCCCGCATGGAGCAGCTCGGTAACAGAGGGCATTGCATTGATGTTCTTTTCCAGCCGGTCGATCTCAGCATCAGTAGCGCCGGGCAGAAGCTGCACCATAAAGCCGCCGGCGCAAAGGATGGACAAGTCCTTGTCCACCAGAACGCCCAGCGCCATCACGGTGGGCACCTGCTCGCTGTAGGCATAGTAGCTGGTCAGATCCTCCGCAATTTCGCCGGACACCAGCGGCACCTGCCCGACTGTGGGCTCCTTTTGCAGGCGGTTGTCCCGGATGACGGTCAGCACGCCGTCCCTGCCCACGGCAGTGCCCACGTCCAGGTGACCGTTGGCTTTGGCGGGCAGCTCCACCAGCGGGTTATCAATGCATCCCTTCACGTTGCCGGTGCCATCGGTGCAGGCGATGAGCACGCCCGCAGGGCCGCCGCCCGCCACACGCAGGGTGATGCGGTCGCGGTCGTCCTTGAGCATGGAGCCCATCAGAGTAGCACCGGTGAGCAGACGGCCCAGTGCCGCGCTGCAGGTGGCGCTTGTAGTGTGAAGCTGTTCTGCTTTACGGACAATATCGGTGGAATCCACACCGCAGAACACGACGCCGCCGTTCTCGGACAGGCCGCGGATCAGGTTTGCCATAGGTTATTCCTCCAGTTGTGTATACTGTTTTGTTGCGCAGAAGAAGTAGCGCTGGCTTTCTTCGGTCAGCGGACCGAAGGTCTCGCCGTCGCAGACGCTTTCCAGCGCAAAGCCGTGCTTTTCCAGCGATGCACGGATGGTATCCAGATCGTAGGTGTACTCGCAGAATTCCTCGTGGAAATGCTCGCCCGTCTCGTGGTAATCAATATCCACCGTGATCTCCACCTTGCGGTCGGCGGCGTTATAGTGGTTGCGCCACACGCAGGCGGCATCCTCTTCCTCAAAAGTGAACGCGTTATCGCCCAGAACCTTCCGGTGCTTATAGGGGGTGTTCATATCAAACAGGAACAGCCCACCCTTTTCCATGAAAAAACCTGCGTTGGCAATAGCGGTATCCAGATCCGGGATGTGGTTGAAGGTATCAAAGGTGGATACCGCCGCCCGGATGGTGCCGTAGAGATCCAGCTTGAGCAGATCCTGCCGGAGTAGCAGCAAACGACCGGAAAGTCCCAGCTGCTCGGCCTTATCCCGCACCACGCAGAGCATCTCCTCCGACTGGTCGATGCCGATCATATCGTAGCCCGCCTGCGTCAGCATCAGGGTCAGTTCCCCGGTGCCGCAGCCAAGGTCGGCTACAATGCCGTCCTGAATGCCGTGCGCTTCCAGCTTTGCATGGATCTGGCTGTACAGGGCGTCGTAGTCCGCTTCGCCGTTGAATTCATCGTAGAAATATGCAAATTCGTTGTAAGCCATGGCGTTACTCCGCTTCTTCGTTTTCCGCAGCCACTGCGGCGTTGAGCACCGCCTGCAGCTCCGGGATGCCGTAGCCGTTTTCGCCGCTGGTCAGCACCACCTTCTGGCAACCGTAGGGGCGGCAGATGTTTTCAAAGTCCTCCTGCGTTTTAGCAAGCTGGCTCTTTTTCAGCTTGTCCGCCTTGGTCAGCGCCACCACATAGGGGATGCGGTGGTAGTGCAGGTAGCGCAGCATCTGCAGATCGTCTGCGCTGGGAGCGTGGCGGCAGTCCAGCAGCTGCACCAGCAGGGTGTGGTGGCGGGGTGCCTCGAAGTAGCTGTTGATCAGGTCATCCCAGCGCTCACGGTCGGCGTTGCTCACCTTGGCGTAGCCGTAGCCCGGCAGATCCACAAAATAGCAGTCGTCCACCGAATAGAAGTTGATGGTAGCCGTTTTGCCCGGCGTACTGGACACGCGCGCCAGATTTTTGCGGCTGCACAGCTTGTTGATGAGGCTGGATTTGCCCACGTTGGAGCGCCCCGAAAAGCTCAGCTCCGGGCGGTCGCTCTCGGGCAGCTGGCTGGAAATGCCATAGCTGGCAATAAAATCAGCTTTATTGAAGATCATGGCGTGTTCCTTTCTGGTTTTTCAGCAGACAGCGCCCGGCTGGTTCTTCTCAGGCGCGGCGGGGATGCGCTTCTCCCCTGCCTTGGACTTTTTGGTGCGGGGACGACCTGCGGTGCTCTTTGCCGCCTTCGGCTTGAGCAGGGCGGCGGCCAGCACCTGCGAGAGGTTCTGCATGGGCAGGAAGGTCAGGTTCTTCTTAACCTCCTCGTCCACATCGTACAGGTCAGGCTCGTTGTCCTTGGGGATGAGCACGGTCTTCATGCCCTCGCGGTAGGCAGCCATGCTCTTTTCCCGCAGACCGCCGATAGGCAACACGTTGCCGTGCAGGGTGATCTCGCCGGTCATGGCGACATCGCCGCGCACCGGCACGCCGGACAGGCAGGACACCAGTGCCGTGGTCAGGGTGACGCCGGCAGAAGGACCATCCTTGGGCACGGCACCCTCCGGGGCGTGGATGTGCAGATCGCACTTTTTCAGCCGCTCGGGGTCGATGCCGTATTCCTCGGCATGAACGCGTACCCAAGTAACTGCCAGCTGTGCGCTCTCCTTCATCACATCGCCCAGCGAGCCGGTAACGGTGATCTTGCCGGTGCCGTTGTCCATGACCTGCACCTCGATGGGCAGGGTCTCGCCGCCCACGCTGGTCCATGCCAGACCGTTGGCGATGCCCACGGCGTTGGTGCGGTTGAGGAAGTCTGGCTTGACGATGCGGGGACCCAGCAGTTCCTCCAGCATGGCGGCGGTAACGGCTACGCTTTCCACCTCGCCGGCGGCGATCTTGCGGGCGCACTTGCGCAGCACGCTGGTGATGGTGCGCTCCAGATTACGCACACCGGCCTCGCGGGTGTAGCCGTCAATGATGCCGTAGAGCGCGCTCTGATTCATGGTGACCTTGCCGGTCAGACCGCAGGCCTTGAGCTGCTTGGGCAGCAGATGCTTGCGGGCAATGTTGTACTTTTCCACGCGGGTATAGCTGGGCAGCTCGATGACGTCCATGCGGTCGCGCAGCGGGCCGGGGATGCTGCCCAAGTCGTTGGCGGTGGTGATAAAGAGCACATGGCTCAGATCAAAAGGGATATCAATGAAATGGTCATTGAAGGTGCTGTTCTGCTCCGGGTCCAGCGCTTCCAGCAGCGCAGCCGCCGGGTCGCCCCGGAAGTCCCCTGCCAGCTTGTCGATCTCGTCCAGCAGCATCAGGGGGTTGGAGGACTTGGCGGTGATCATAGCGCTGATGATCTTGCCGGGCATGGCACCGATGTAGGTGCGGCGGTGACCGCGGATCTCGGCCTCGTCCCGCACGCCGCCAAGGCTGATGCGCACATACTTGCGCCCAAGGCTTTCGGCGATGGAGCGTGCAATGCTGGTCTTACCAACGCCCGGAGGGCCTACCAGACAGATGATCTGCGCCTTCACATCCGGTGCCAGCTTGCGCACGGCAAGCGTTTCCAGAATGCGGTCCTTGACCTTTTTCAGACCGTAGTGATCCCGGTCCAGGATCTGCTGGGCGCGGTGGATATCCAGATCATCCACGGTCATGGTGTTCCACGGCAGATCCAGACAGGTATCCAGATAGGTGCGGATGACCGTAGCTTCCTGATTGCTGCTCTGCATCCGGGAAAGGCGGTCTACCTCCTTGAGCAGCTTTTTCTCGCTGTCCTCGGCAAGGTGCAGTTCCCGGATCTTGCGGCGGTAATCATCGGCTTCGGCGTGGGTATCGTCCCCCTCGCCCAGCTCATCGTTGATGATGTGCAGCTGCTCGTGCAGGTAGTAATCGCGCTGGTTCTTGTCCATGGACTCGTTGACCTTTTCCGCGATCTCCTTTTCGATCTTCATCACCTGACACTCACGGCGCAGCATCTCCACAAGGCGCTGCAGGCGACCGTTGAGGGTGTTCTCGTTCATCACAGCCTGCTTGTCCTCGTAGCGGAACAGGAGGTTCGCCGGCATATACTCGGTGAGAAACATGGGGTCATCGCTGGAAACGATGGTGAACACCACGTCCTTTGCAAGGCGCGGGTTCATGCCCAGATATTCGTCAAAGCCGGTCTTGAGGGCGCGGAGCAGCGCCTCGGTCTCCACAGCTTCTTCGGGCTTTGCAGCACGCACCGGAGCGGAGCGCACGGCAGACAGCAGAAAATCGCCGGTGGTATCCAGCTCGGTCAGCTTGGCGCGGTACTTGCCCTCTACCAGCACCTTGACCAGCTCATCCGACACACGCAGCACCTGCTTGACCTCGGCTACTACGCCGTAGGTGTACAGATCCTGCTGAGCGGGCTCACTGGTCTCCATCTCTTTTTGGGCAACCAGAAATACGTTGGAGTTATTCGCCATAGCCCACTCCACGGCGGCAATGCTCTTTTCCCGCCCGACTTCAAAATGAACAAGGTTGTTGGGGAACACCACCAGCCCGCGCAGTGCGATGGTAGGCAGATGGAGCTCCTTCCGCTCGACCTTGATGGTAACTTTTTCAGACATATACAAACACCTCCCGACTGCCGCTTGAATCCCTGTGCTGCGGCAGCGCTATCCTTTGGGGTCTTTTTGATAAAAATACAGTTGTTTCCTTATTATACAGATTTCCGGACAAAATGCAACTGCCCTGCCGGAACAGTCGGTCATTCGGGGCGGTTTTCGTGGGTGTTGAAGCCCATTTTGCCCAGCGCGGGCAGCAGCGCCCGCAGCGTGACCGAGGTGAGCGCGCCCATGACAAGCCCCAGCACCAGCATGACCGGCGCGTAGTACAGCGACAAAGACGAGGAGATGATGGCCCCCGCGCCCAGCAGCTGCCCTACGTTATGCGCCAGTGCGCCGCAGACCGACAGGATGAACCATGTGGGGCGCACCGGCAAAAGATAATACAGTACCCACATCACCGCAAGGGACAAAAGCCCGCCGCACAGCGAGAGGAAGCCTGCCGTGAAGCCGGAGACCAGAAAGACGAACAGCGCCTTGAGCACATCCAGCACCAGTGCCTGCCGGGGACCCATGAAGAACAAGGCATACATGACCACGATGTTGGCAAGTCCCAGCTTCATGCCCGGCAAAAGCCCCGGGATGACCAGCGTGCCCTCAATAAAAGAGAGCGCCATAGCCAGCGCAAACAGCAGGCCGGACAGAGCGATGTGCCGTGTTTTTTGATAGTTGCGGTGATTTTTAGGCATAGAGGATACGCTCCTTTATTCTTCGGGCTGCTGCGTCTGCTCGTAGGCTTCCTGCTCTTCCATGGCGGCTTCCCATGCGGCAAAAAGCTCCTCCTGATGGAAGCGCAGGTCGCTCAGTTCATCGCTTTTCTGGCGCAGCAGGTCGGGGTCGTTGTACACCTCCGGGGAGTTGATCTCGTTGTCCAGCTCCACCTCCCGTGCGCCGCAGGCTTCCATCTCGTCCTCGCAGGCCTTGATCTTGGCGCGCAGCTCGGCGCGGCGGCGGCGCTGCTCCTTGCCGTAGCCGGTCTTGGCGGACTCGGCAGCTTTCTGGGCAGCCTGCACCGGGGCGGCACGTCCCATCAGGGCGTCGTAGCTGGGGTAAAGCACAGCCTTGCCGTCCTCAAGGTAGAGGATGGGACAGGCCAGACTATTCATCAGGTGACGGTCGTGGGTGACCAGCAGCAGGGTGCCGGTGTACGCCATCAGCGCTTCGGTCAGGTTTTCGCGGGTATAGATGTCCAAGTGGTTGGTGGGCTCGTCCAGAAACAGCAGGTTCGGGCGTTCCAGCACGATTTCCGCAAAGCGCAGACGCGCCAGCTCGCCGCCGGACAGGGCCTCACAGGGTTTGAACACGGTATCGCCCCGGAAGCCCAGCTTTGCAAGGTGGCTGCGCACCTCCAGCTCGGTCATGCGGGGGTACTTGTTCCAGATGACATCAATGACCCTGCCCTGCCCCAGACGGTTCTGCTGCTGGGCAAAAATGCTGGGTCGCGCCCCGGTGCCCAGCCGCACCATGCCGCCGGAGGGGCGGCGCTTGCCGTCCAGCACCTGCATCAGGGTGGATTTGCCTGCACCGTTGGGGCCGGCAATGATGAGCCGCTGCCCGCGGCAGACCGTATAGGTAAAGGGTTCCAGCAGGGTGCGCTCCCCGATCTTGATGCTGAGGTTTTTCAGCAGCACCAGCTCGTTCCACGGCTCTACGTCGTATTCAAAGCGGAACTTCAGCTGGTTGGTCTCATCCTTGGGTGCCTCGGTGATCTCCAGCTTTTCCAGCTGCTTGCGGCGGCTTTGCGCCATTTTGGTGGTGGAGGCGCGCACAAGGTTGCGGTCCACATAGTCCTGCAGCTTTTCAGCCAGTGCCACATCGGCATCATGCTGCTTCTGGCGCAAGGCATCGGCGGCTTCCTTCTGGGGCAGATAGGTGGAGAAGTTGCCCTTGTAGGTGGTCATGGTCTGGAAGGATACCTCCCAGATCTTTGTACAGACATTATCCAAGAAATAGCGGTCGTGGCTGACCACCAGCACCGCACCGGAGTAGCCCTTGAGGTAGTTTTCCAGCCATTCCATGGTGGCAAAGTCCAAGTGGTTGGTGGGCTCGTCCAGAATGAGGACATCCGGCTTTTCCAGCAGCAGCTTTGCCAGACGCAGCCGCGTCAGCTCGCCGCCGGAGAGCACCGCAATGTTCTTTTGCCATGTATCCTGTGCAAAGCCCATGCCGGACAGCACCTTTTTGATGTTCACATCCATGTTGTAGCCATCGGCGGCGTCCACGATATTCTGCAAAGCATCGTGCTGTGCCAGCAGGTCGGCGTTCTCCGGCTGGGCAGCCATGCGGCGCTCCAGGATCTGCATCTGCGCCATGGCATCCAGCACCGGAGCAAAGGTGGCGCGCATCTCGCCGTAGACATCCAGCGTAGCGTCCAGCTTTGCGTTCTGCTCCAGATAGCCCAGCGTTACCCCGTGGGTCACACTGAACTCGCCCTCATAGTCCTGATATTCGCCGGTAAGGATCTTGAGCAGGGTGGTCTTGCCTGCACCGTTCTGTCCCACGATGCCGATGCGGTCCTCCCGCTCGACACTGGCGGTCACATCGTGCAGCACCACCT
>CAVKCU010000044.1:0-9242 GCA_963654645.1 Clostridiales bacterium
CTGGACTGGGATGCACAGTTCGCCTGCGCGCTGGACCCCGAGACCGCCAAGGCCATCCGCGATGCCCGCCTGCCCGAGGATGACCACAGCGACACCTGCAGCATGTGCGGCAAGTTCTGCGCCGTGCGCAGCATGAACAAGGCGCTGGCTGGTGAATACATCGATATCCTGTAAGCTTTTCCCGCGCTGAAAGGCGCTTCTTCCTCCGGGACTGCTGCACAAGCGTGCGGCAGTCCCTTTTTTGTGGGACGATTTAAAATGCCCTCCGCTTAGGCTCTGGGCATATTCAGCGGAATTCTTATTTTATTTTGTGTTTGGAGCGACCGCGTTTGCGTAGCAATGAAAGCCCCAGTGGGGCTTTTAAGCGGCAGAGCGGTCTGCGTTAGCAGATGGAGGGGCTTTGCCCCGACAAGCTCTGCGGAGCGCTCCAAACGCATTTTCACAGGCGGGGTCGTGAAGGTAAACTGCATTTGCCACGCTGCGTTCAGTTTAGTCAATCCGCACTATCAATATTTTAGATTTTACAATTCTTCTGTGCTGTACTATAATAAAGTAGTGACTTTATTACTCAAAAGTACAGGGGGCTGTTTTCTTGATAGTTGATCTGATCGAAGCGCTTTACCGCCTGCTGTGGGGCGATCTATTCACCCTGCCGGTAGCGGGCGGCATTGGCATCTCCTTTATGGTGGTGCTGCTGTTTGCAGCCGGTATCGGCTTTACCCTGCGCACAAGGCTGCTGCCGGTGCGCCTGTTCCGGGATATGATCGGTGCGGTGTGCGAAAAAAAGCAGACTGCAGGCGGGCTTTCCTCCTTCCAGACGTTGGTCATCTCCACCGCCACCCGGGTGGGCATGGGCAACCTTGTGGGCGTTGTGGCTGCTGTTTCGGCAGGCGGCGCGGGCGCGGTGTTCTGGATGTGGGTCACTGCGCTGCTGGGTGCTTCCACCTCCTTTGTGGAGTCCACTCTGGCGCAGAAGTATCGCGTGCCGGACCCGCTGTACGGCGGCTGGCGGGGCGGTCCGGCCTACTACCTCCATGTGCTGGCTGAGCGCAAGCGGGGCAAAAAGCTTAAGCGCTCGGTGTGCGCAGCGCTGTTTGCGGTGTCTGGTCTGATCTGCTGGTGCGGCATCAGTCAGGTCATCTCCAACTCAGTCAGCTCTGCCTTTGAAAACGCCTTTCATGTCCCGCCGCTGGCTACCACTGTGGTGCTTACCCTGCTGGCGGCGCTGATCGTGCTGCGCAGGAACGCCACCGTAAAAAGCCTTGACTTCATCGTGCCGGTCATGGCGGTATGCTACTTTGTCATCACGGTGGGCATCGTGGTGCTGAATATCCGGCAGCTGCCCGCCGTGCTGGCACGCATCTTTGCAGAAGCCTTCGGTCTGCGTCAGGTGGCAGCAGGCGGCTTTGGCGCGGTGCTGATGAACGGCGTCAAGCGCGGACTGTTCTCCAACGAGGCGGGCAGCGGCTCTGCCCCCTGCGCCGCTGCCGCTGCCGAGTGCGACGACCCGGTAAAGATGGGTCTTGTGCAGGCGCTGGGCGTATTGATCGACACGGTGGTCATCTGCAGCTGCACTGCCTTTCTGATGCTGCTGGTGCCGCAGGATATCACCGCCGGGCTGACCGGCATGGACCTTTTGCAGACCGCCATGCAGTACCATCTGGGCAGCTTTGGCATCGTGTTCATTGCGGTGATCTTAGCGCTGTTCAGCTTCTCCACCTTTCTGGGGGTGCTGTACTACGCCCGGGGCAATGTGGCCTACCTGTGCGGCGACAACTGGTGGAGCCAGACCGCCTACAAGCTGCTGGCGCTGGTCATGCTGCTGATCGGCGGCACACAGGCCTACACCGTGGTGTGGGATCTGGGCGATGTGGGCATCGGGCTGATGACCATCTTCAATATGCTGGCGCTCGTTCCCCTTTCCGGCGAGGCGCTGACCGCCTTAAACGACTACGAAAAGCGCAAAAAGCAGAAATAAAAAGAAGATAGCAAAAACGGGCTGCTGCACAAGGTTTTGTGCAACAGCCCGTTTTGTAATATGCTAAAGCCTTCAGCTATGCTGCTTCAGAGCGCAGACGGCGATGCTCAGGGCGCTCCATGCGGCCTGATACATCAGCACTGTGGCGATGGACAGCTGCCAGATGCTGCCCGCATAGGTCAGCAGCACTGCAATGAACACCGAGAAGCACACCGACACCAGCTGCACCGTGGTGGCGCTGGTCTCAGCATTCTGTGCCTGGTCTGCGGCCTGCAAGCCGCCGGTCAGGCTGGCAAAGCCCCTGTGATGGTACAGGCAGCACTGAGGCTTTTCCGGGGCAGCATCAGCGGCTTCAATGGCCTGGCACTGGTCGCCGTCCAGCACAGTGACCATGCCCTCCGGCAGATGGTACGCCTCAGTGATGTGCCGTGCCGTCAGGCTGGGGTCCTTGCTGGTGACCAGCAGACGGATGTTCTCCCTTTGCAGGGAGGCAAGGCTGCGTGCCACATTGCGGCCGCCCACATAGCGCAGCACGAACATGGCGTGCAGGTTGCCGGAGACTGCCAGATACAAAATTTGCAGCTCACCGTTTTTGGAGTGGCCGTCCTCGTAATCCTGCTCTGGCAGGGTAACGCCCTCCTGCTCCATGTAGCGGCGGGTGCCGATGAGGATGCGGTTATTGTCGCACCACGCCGAGAAGCCCAGCCCGGTGTGCTGCTCCGGATCCTTGACCGGGAACAGGATATCGGTGCGGTCCTCGATGATCTGGCTGAACAGCCCGCGCAGGGTGTCGCAGCTCTCGTTCAGCACACTTGCCGCATACAGGATGGCGCGGTCGATGCGCCCGCCCTTAAAGATGCGGATATCCTCCAGCGTCACGCTGTCGGCGGTAAACAGGTCGTCAGCATCCAGCTCAATAGTGTCGATGCCGCCCAGCTCCTCAATTGCCGCCCAGCCGGGCACCACAGCACCCACAGCTGCGGCTGTCTTTTGCAGCCGCAGCGCCGCCAGACCGGGCACCAGTGCCGAGGAAAGGGGTGAACCCATGCACAGCACAGCAGCTCCCGCAGCCACGGCGCAGTTGATCCCGCCGCCGAACAGCAGGAAGGCTACACCGCTGAGCACTGCTGCCGCCAGCAGGACACAGGCCACCTTGCGGGCGCGGCGCTCGCTGGCGCGCTCGCTGAGGCTCTGCTCCACAAAGCCGTCGCTGGCGGTCCGCACCGGGCGGCTCAGCAGCACCCATGGATCCTTCTGCTCCAGATCCCGGGCGAGGGCGCGGATCAGATCTTTATCGCGGGTGCGGTAAGCGCCTCGCAGCTCGCCGCCCTCTTCCGCCAGTGCGTAGCCGCCCTGCACGGCAGACAGCATCACCCGGCTGCCCACCAGCGCCAGAAACAGCCCCAGCGCCGCCATACCAGTCAGCAGACCAATGCCCTCGGTGCTGCGGTAAGCGTTGGCATTCAGCATAGCCACCACCGCCTGCAGCAGGGCTGCCACAGCTGCCAGCGCGGGCATGGTGTCCGCGCTGGGACGACCGCGCAGACCGGTCAGACCATCCCGCAGCACCGGGTAACCCACAAACAGGCTGGTGGCAAACAGCAGCAGATTGGCGGCATAGAACGCCGCCGGGGCTGCGTCCGGGTCCAGCACCGAAAGCGGCGGCAGCAGACGCTCCGCTGTCAGCCCAAGGTGCAGCAGCACCACAGCCAGAATGCCCGCCAGCACACACCGCAAAGTCAGCTCTGCAGCCATGCGGTGCAGCTTGTCGGCGGTGGATTCCGGCACAGCCTCCTCAGCAGGAGCAGCCGCTTGCGCTTCCGGTGCAGTCTCCGGCTGTGCCGGGGTCGCGGCAGCTGCCGGTGCGGGTGCCGTCTCTGCAGAAGCGCCGTCCTGCTCCAGCGGGAGCAGCGGCAGGCTCATGGTATCCTCTTTTTCCGGCTTACGGGCGGCGGGCTTTTCGTCCTCTGCCGTGCCGAACATCTGGAAAATAGACTTTTTCTCCGGTTTAGGCGGCAGCGTTTCCGGGTCTGCCGGAGCGCTGGCAAACACCACCGGCGGCAGCTCCTCGGCAGCCTTTTGTGCAGCCTTTGCCGGAGCTTTCTCCGGCTCTGCTGCAGGCTGTACAGGCGCGGGCTGCACCTTGGGCTGCGGCGCTGCCTGTACGGGCTTTGCGGGCTGCGTGGCAGGCTTTGCCTTGCCGCTCATGCCGTTGAGCATATCCTTCAGCTGCTGCATCTCCCGCTGCTCCAGCTCCTCCTGCGGCAGCAGCGTCTCCGGGGCGTTCTTCGCCTTGGGCTGCTTTTGGGGCGCTGCAGCGGGCTGCGGCTTTGGCTGCGGTACGGGCTTTTCCGGTGCCGGCTGCACGGCAGCCACCGCCTTGGGTGCAGGCACCGGCTCTGCCGAGGCTTCCTTGACAGGCTCTGTCCGGGCGGGCTGCAGCGGCATTGCCGGAATGGGGTCCTCCGTGCGCAGCTCCAGCGCCATGTCCTCCTGCTCCGGCTGCACCGGCTTTGCATCTGCCCCCAGCAGGATCTCGCCGGTGGGGATCTCCAGCACCGGCTGCGCCGGGGCAGGCGTCTCTTCCTTGTCGTGACCGAACAGCTTGCCCAGCAGCCCGGCCTTGGGCTTTTCCTCCGCCGGGGCAGGCTCGTCCCGGCGGGTCATCTCCTCGGGCAGATCGATCACACTGGTGCTGAAAAAGTTGCGGAACCGCTCTTCTGCCGAGAGCTCTCCCGCCTGCTTGCCCTTGCGTTCATTTTTATTGTTCGGCATCCTTGTCCCTCCCACTGTTCTGGATGGAGTTTACCGCTTGTTTTATTCTTCTACGGCGCGCTGCGACTGGATCTCGTACAGGATGATGCCTGCCGCCACCGAAACGTTATAGCTGTCCACGCCGGTACCGGGGGCAGCCATATCCAGCCGCACCACGCCGTCGCACAGTTTCTTGACCAGCTGGGATACCCCGCTGCCCTCACTGCCCAGCACCAGCGCGATGGGACCGGTCAGGTTATTCTTGCGCAGGGACACGCCGTCCATGTCAGCGCAGTAGACGAACACGCCCTGCTCCTTCAGACGGCGGATGGTCTCGCCGATATTTGCCACACGCGCCACCGGCAGACGCTCGGCAGCGCCTGCGCTGGATTTGATCACGGTGGGGGTGACGGATGCACCGCCACGCTTGGGGATGACGATGCCGTGGGCACCGCACAGCAGGGCGCTGCGCATGACTGCGCCCAGATTGTGGGGGTCCTCAATGCCGTCGCTCAGCACCAGAAAAGGCGGCTCGCCCTTGGCCTTGGCTGCAGCCAGCAGATCCTCCACGGTCGCGTACTCGATCTCGCTGGCAAAGGCTGCCACACCCTGATGGCTCTCGGTGCCGGTCATCAGGCGCAGCTTGTTGGGGTGCACCCGCTTGACCGTTGCGCCGGCCTCCTTAGCCAGTGCTGTATAGTATGCCGCCACTGCCGGAGCCATCCCCTCGGCAATAAGCACGGTGTCCACACCGGAGCCGCTCTTGAGCAGCTCGGTCACAGGGTTTTTGCCGTAGATCAGGCTCTCGCTTTTCTGCTGCGGCTGCTCTGCATCGCGGCGCGGACGGCGCGGCTGGTTACGTTCTTCCATCTTTTTATGCTCCTTCCGTTCCGGGCAGACAGTGCTGCACCGGAGCGTTTTATTCTGTTTATGATAATCCAAGATAAAGTATACCATATCTCGCCCGGCTTCGCCACAAATTGCAGGGATTTTATTGCCCGGCGCTAAAATTTTTTCAGCAAAAAGCATTTTTCCTGCCAGTTTCGGCAGCTGTAAAAATGTTTTGCCCTCTGCCTGGGCGGCGGACAGCACTTCCGCTGTTTTGCCGGGGTCAAAAGTTTTCCACAAAAAGCATCTATACATTCCGTAGACAGCCTGCAGTTTTTCCACAAGTTGAAAACTCGGTGGAAAGTGTGTAGAAGTCCAGCCGCAGCGCCCGTTTTCCGGGTGGAATTAAACAGTTTCCACCGGGTTTTCAACAGCAGGTTCCTCCACATCTTGGCAAAAGCCTTACAATTTGTAAAATTCAAGTCGGAATTATGACAATTTTTTGAACCGGAAATTGTCCGCTTTTGCAATTTCCTCCAACATCATTTTGACGAATGTTAAAATGTGTTGAAAACCCGCACCGCCCGCACGCAAGGCAGATGTTGCATCATATATGGATTTTTGTCGCACAGCGTAGGATATCTCTACCGCCGCGGCAGGATCCGCTGCGTACCGTGCCTGTTCCGCAGCTGCTCCGCGCAAGAAAAAGCGCCTGTTCGGATTGATTTTAGGCGCAGTTTGGGGTATACTAACCATGTGGGCTTGTTAAACCATACACAATGCGGTGTGTGGCAGAGCCGGAACCCCGATAATTTTTGGAGGTAATGAATAATGTTGGTAAATGCAACCGAAATGCTGCTCAAGGCACGCGATGGCCACTACGGTGTGCCGCAGTTCAACATCAATAATCTGGAGTGGACCAAGGCAGTCCTGACCGCCTGCGAGGAAATGAAGAGCCCCGTCATTCTGGGCGTTTCCGAGGGTGCCGGCAAGTACATGACCGGCTTCAAGACCGTCGCTGCCATGGTCAGCGCCATGGTCGATTCCATGGGCATCACCGTCCCCGTTGCTCTGCATCTGGATCACGGCACCTACGAGGGCTGCAAGGCCTGCGTTGAGGCCGGCTTCTCCTCCATCATGTTCGATGGCAGCCACTACTCCATCGAGGAGAACGTGGAAAAGACCAAGGAGCTGGTTGCTCTGGCACACGCTCACGGCATGAGCATCGAGGCCGAGGTCGGCTCCATCGGCGGCGTTGAGGACGGCGTTGTGGGCAACGGCGAGATCGCTGATCCTGAGGAGTGCGCAAAGATCACCGCTCTGGGCATCGACTTCCTGGCTGCCGGCATCGGCAACATCCACGGCGTCTACCCTGCAAACTGGAAGGGTCTGGACTTCGAGGCTCTGGACCGCATCCACAAGGCCACCAACAACATTCCTCTGGTCCTGCACGGCGGCACCGGCATCCCCGACGAGATGATCGCAAAGGCCATCAGCCTGGGCGTCTCCAAGATCAACATCAACACCGAGTGCCAGCTGGTCTTCGCTGAGGCCACCCGCAAGTACATCGAGGCTGGCAAGGATCAGCAGGGCAAGGGCTTCGACCCCCGCAAGCTGCTGGCTCCCGGCGCAAAGGCCATCGAGGCCAAGTGCAAGGAGAAGATCGAGCTGTTCGGCTGCGCAGGCAAGGGCTAAGCAGAAGCTCGTATCCTAACCGGTACACCACCCAATAAAGTATGCGGCCCCGCCGCACTGTTATGCACAGTGCAGCGGGGCAGCTTTTATTTTGAAATTCGGTAATGGCCCACGATATCGGTTCTTTTTTCAAGAATATCCTGTTCGTAAGCCGTCTGCCATGGGTCATTGTGATGAATGATATAGGGCACTCCGTTTTTATTTCGCCGGTCGGACACGATGCCGATATGTCTTTCAAAGATCACAATATCGCCACCCTGCCATTCCTCTATTTCTGAGACATCTGTGGTAAGGGCAGTTGCTGTGTGTGCAAAAAATACCTTCAGGTTTCTCACTCGTCGGAAGTCTATGTTTGCATCCGGCTCTGCTACCATATAATCCTGTAGCTGCTCCCGGATATCTGCGTCCACAAGCACCTGCAGATCATATCCGGCATTCTTCAACGCATAAGCAACTACATCGGTGCACACTCCATAACCATCGTCAGGATAACCGGTCTCATAATAGCGGCTTTTGTATTTTGGATGTGAGTTCACATAGGCCAATGCGCCGTTCAGAATATCCAGCTGGTCATCTACACCGTCATCATCTTGATCCACGCTGCTATGAAACTGCGGTATCTTGCCCTTATAGTCGTCCTCAGGCCGGGACGCCGAGGTGTGCTGGTAATGTGTCAGCACATAAAATGCGATGCTGCAAAACAGTAAAAGTACCAGCACTACTGCATAATGCTTTACTTTTTCCTTGCGGGTTCTGTCCGAACGCATATTCTCACCCTTTCTTGCTTTAAGGTATGGGGCTCCACTTTTGCTTTATATGCGAGCGCTCAGACGCGGGTCTTTTCCATATCGCCAGAAATGGATTGCATACAGTCCCGCACCCAGAAGCAGACAAAAGATCGAATAGCTAAGAATCGGAAGCCGCAGCAACACGAGATTGCCCGCGATTTGGTTAAAGAACCAGCCTGTCCCATACAGCACTATGATATATAGCGCCATCCAAGCGATATATTTGAGCCAGTGTTCCCGTGGAGGAAAACCTACCTGCTCCATCATCCGGCGAAACAGGATGCAAAATGCGGTCAATGCAACAGCTAACTGCATCAGATAACCTACCGAAAGCTCAAAGACCCAATTTCCAATTAGCGGATAGAGCAGCACCCCTTCAACACCCCATCCAAAAAAGAAATACAGCGGTGCTACATACCAGAAGTAATCCCCGGCTCTCAGTGTTTTCAAGCTTGTCTTGACCTCTTCCACAAAAGTCTTTGCGTCCGAGATCGAATGAAAAAGCTCCTGATTATCCGCATTGGCTTGGATGGCAATATCAAGCAGATCGCTGCGCACAAGTTCAATGCCACAGAAGTCCCAGCTGACCCGGCGAAGATATCGAATCACTTCTTTAAGCTGTGCCTGACTTTTTTCAGTCAGCAGCTTAGTACGCATCCGGTTTGTTTTTCGCAATGCAAAATACTTATTCATCTGGCTCCTCCTTAAAAATTTTTTCCACCAGTTGGCAAAGCTGGCTCCAATCCTGCCGGAAATCAAGAAGCGCCTGCCGCCCTTCTTCCGTTACGACGTAATATTTTCGACTTGGTCCCTTGGGGGAGGGTCTGCGCTCTACCGTGACCTTTCCCTGCTGTTCCAAGCGTAATAGTAACGGATAGAGTGTACTTTCACTCAAGTCAGAAAATCCGACCTGTTTCAGGTGCATCACGATCTCATAGCCATAGGTCGGCTCTTGCGCAATCAATTTCAGAACGCAATATTCCAGAACACCTTTTAAAAGCTGTGCATTGTTTTCCATAAGTCCTCCTTCCTGCTAGTATGTAATGTGTAGTAGCTTATCTATATTGTATTACATAGTAGTGTTTCTGTCAAGTTCTGATCTATTAGCATTACAACCAAAAATCACACCATATTTTTATGCAACAAAAAAGCCCTGAGACTTTCATCTCAGAGCTCTTTGTTAAGTCGGCGACTACCTA
>CAVKCU010000045.1:0-9175 GCA_963654645.1 Clostridiales bacterium
AGTACGGCAAGTTCTTGGCGTGCAGCGGCTTCCCGGAGTGCCGGGGCACCAAGCGCCTCGTCAAGGACACCGGCGGCATCTGCCCCAAGTGCGGCAAGGGACGTCTGCTGGAGCGCAAGAGCTCCAAGGGACGCATCTACTATGGCTGCGAGTGCTACCCGGACTGCGATTTTATGACTTGGGATATGCCGGTGGCTACCAAGTGCGAAAAGTGCGGCAGCACCCTGTTCCGCAAAGGCGGCAAGCTGTACTGCGCCAAGGAGGGCTGCGGCTTTGAGATGCCGGTGCCCAAAAAGGATTAAAGGAAAGACTAAATGAACGAATACAAAGTAACCATTCTGGGCGCGGGTTTGGCGGGCTGCGAGGCGGCTCTCTGGCTGGCGGGCAAGGGCGTGCAGGTGGAACTGTACGAGCAGAAGCCCGTCCACTTTTCCCCCGCCCACAAAAGCGAGGGTTTTGCGGAGCTGATCTGCTCCAACAGCCTGAAGGCTGAGCGGCTGGACTCTGCCTCCGGTCTGCTGAAGGAAGAGATGCGCCGCATGGGCAGCCGGCTGCTGACCGCTGCCGAGGAGACCCGCGTGGCTGCCGGCGGTGCGCTGGCGGTGGACCGCGATGCCTTCAGCGCCGCTGTCACCCGCATGGTGGAGCAGTGTGAGAACATCACCGTCCACCGGGAGCAGGTGGAAACCATCGACGAAACTGCTCCCATTCTGGTGGCTACCGGTCCCCTGACCGACGGCGCACTGGCGGATGAGATCGGACGCCTGACCGGGGACGAGCGGCTGCACTTCTACGATGCCGTTGCCCCCATCGTCACCGCCGAAAGTCTGGACTACGGCAAAGTGTTTGCCGCCTCCCGTTACGACCGGGGCGAAGCCGACTACCTGAACTGCCCCTTCAACAAGGCAGAGTATGAGGCTTTCCATGCCGCGCTTGCCGCTGCGGAGCGTGCCCCCCTGCACGACTTTGACACCGGCGCAGAGCAGAGCGCAAAGCCCGACCCGGATGCCCACGGCAAAAAGGCTGATACCGTCACCGTGTACGAGGGCTGTATGCCCATTGAGATCATGGCTGCCCGGGGTGCCGACACCATGCGGTTCGGCCCGCTGCGCCCGGTGGGTCTGGTAGACCCGAGCACCGGACACCGCCCTTGGGCAAATGTGCAGCTGCGCGCAGAAAATAAGGAGCGCACCCTGTATAACATCGTGGGCTTCCAGACCAACCTCAAGTGGGGCGAGCAGAAGCGGGTGTTCAGCATGATCCCCGGACTGGAAAATGCCGAGTTTGTGCGCTACGGCGTGATGCACCGCAACACCTTTCTGGATGCGCCCCGGGTGCTCAGCGCCCAGCTGTGCCTGAAAGCGCACCCCAACGTGTTTTTTGCCGGGCAGATCACCGGCTTTGAGGGCTATATGGAAAGCGCCGCCTGCGGTCTGCTGGCTGCGCGCAACCTCTACGCCCGGTTGGAGGGCAGACAGCTGCCCCCGCCGCCCGCCGATACCATGTGCGGCGCGCTGGTGCAGTACCTGACCACCGAGAACAAGAACTTCCAGCCCATGGGCGCAAACATGGGCATCCTGCCGCCGCTGCCCGCCGAGACCCGTC
Source organism: Clostridiales bacterium (assembly GCA_963654645.1). Lineage (GTDB taxonomy): Bacteria > Bacillota > Clostridia > Oscillospirales > Ruminococcaceae > Faecalibacterium. The sequence continues at coordinate 1,606 of CAVKCU010000045.1, forward strand.
CCCGGGACAAGCGGCTGCGTTACATGGCACAGGCCGAGCGCGCTGTTGCCAGCTTCCAGCAGTGGCTGGAGGAAACTGCTCTGTAAGGCAAACCACCTGAAAGGAGAAAACAGGTATGAAGATCATTGTGGACATGATGGGCGGCGACAACGCCCCGCTGGCTGTTCTGGAGGGCGCTGCACAGGCTGTTAAGGAGTACGGTGTGCAGCTCATCGGTGTGGGCAACGAGGCGCTGGTGCGCAAAACTGCCGCCGAGCACAACATTCCGCTGGACGGCATCGAGCTGGTGAACTGCACCGAGACCATCGAGATGTGCGACGAGCCCGCCCGCGCCATCCGCCAGAAGAAGGATTCCTCCATCGTGGTGGGTCTGAATCTGCTCAAGGAAGGCAAGGGCGATGCCTTTGTCTCTGCCGGCAGCACCGGTGCGCTGCACGTCGGCGCAAGCCTCATCGTGCGCACCCTGCGGGGCGTCAAGCGCCCGGCACTGGCTACCATGGTGCCCGCAAAGCAGCAGGCTTATCTGCTGCTGGACTGCGGCGCCAACGTGGAGTGCCGCCCGGAGATGCTGGCTGCTTTTGCGGTCATGGGCAGCTGCTATGTGAACAAGGTAGAGGGCCGCAAGGACCCCAGCGTGGCGCTTGCCAACAACGGTGCCGAGGAGAGCAAGGGCACCCCCGTGCTGCGGGACGCACACCAGCTGCTCAAGACCACCCCTGGTATCCGCTTTGTGGGCAATATCGAGCCGCGCGATGTGCCCAACGGCGAGGTGGACGTGGTGGTTTGCGACGGCTTTACCGGCAACGTCATCCTCAAGCTGACCGAGGGCGTGGCAAAGATGCTGCTGGGCATGCTCAAGCAGATGTTCCTTGCAAACCTTGGCGGCAAGCTGGCGTATCTGCTGCTCAAGAGTGGCGTTACCGACCTGAAGCACCAGATGGACAGTGAAGAGTACGGCGGCGCACCCTTCCTTGGCGCAAAGCAGCCGGTCATCAAGGCACACGGCTCTTCCAAGGCCAAGGGCATCAAAAACGCCATCCGGCAGGCAAAGATCTGCGTGGAGAACGATCTGTGCGGCACCATGCAGTCCGCACTGGACGAGCTGACCGCAGCACAGAAAACTGAGGAATAAAAGGGAGTAAAAACGACCATGAGCCATCAGTTGGAAACTATCATCGGTTACAAATTCAAAAACCCGGAGCTGCTGGAGACCGCGCTTACCCACACCAGCTATGCCAACGAGAGCCGCACCCCGGTCAAGCACAACGAGCGGCTGGAATTTCTGGGCGACAGCGTATTGCAGATCGTATCTGCAGACTACCTGTTCCACGCCTACGCCGACCGCCCGGAGGGCGACTTGACCCGCATCCGCGCCAGCCTTGTCAGCGAGGGGGCACTGTTCCAGTTTGCACAGGAGATCGATCTGGGCGAGTATTTGCGCCTTGGTCGCGGCGAGGAGCGCTGCGGCGGGCGCACCCGTCCCAGCGTGGTGTCGGACGCCTTCGAGGCTGTTATTGCCGCTTTGTATCTGGACGGCGGCATGGAGGTGGCGCGCAAGTTCATCCTGCCCTTCATCACCGAGGGCAAGCACGCCGAGGCGGACTACAAGACCCGCCTGCAGGAGATCGTGCAGCAGAACCCGGAAGAGCGCCTGAGCTATGTGGTGGAAAGCGAGTCCGGCCCGGATCACGACAAGCACTTCGTGGTGGCGGTGCGCTTTAACTCCGACCGCGTGGCGCGGGGCGAGGGACGCAGCAAAAAGGCTGCCGAGCAGTGCGCCGCCAAGGAAGCGCTCAAGCTGCTGGGCGTGATAAAGGAAAAGTAAATGGTATTCAAGGAACTGGAGATCCAGGGCTTCAAGAGCTTTCCCGATAAGGTCAAAATTCGGTTCGACGCAGGCGTTACCGGCGTGGTAGGCCCCAACGGCTCCGGCAAGTCGAACCTTTCGGACGCAGTGCGCTGGGTGCTGGGCGAGACCAGCTCCCGCCAGCTGCGTGCTGCCGGCAAGATGGAGGATGTCATCTTCGGCGGCACCCGCAAGCGCAGCCCCATGGGCTTTGCACAGGTGCGGCTGACGCTGGACAACGCCGCCCACACGCTGGATGTGGACGCGGACGAGGTGACCATCGGCCGCAAGTACTACCGCTCCGGCGACAGCGAGTACACCATCAACGGGCAGGTATGCCGCCTGCGGGACGTGTACGAGCTGCTGCTGGATACCGGCATCGGTCGGGACGGCTATTCGGTCATCGGGCAGGGACGCATTGCGGAGATCGTGGCGGCAAAAAGCAGCGAGCGCCGCGAGATCTTTGAGGAAGCCTGCGGCATTGCCAAGTACCGCTACCGCAAGACCGAGGCCGAGCGTCGCCTGGCTGCGGCGGGCGAGAACCTGGAGCGCCTGCGGGATATCCTTGGCGAGCTGGAAAGCCGGGTGGGTCCGCTGGAAAAAGAGAGCGCCAAGGCACAGAAGTTTCTGGAACTGAGCGCCCAGCGCAAAACGCTGGAAGTGACCCTGTGGACCGATGGGGTGCACCGCGCCCGGGAAGCCGTGCGTCAGCAGGTGCGGGACTACGAGACCGCCCAGACCGACTACGAGCGTTTTGACCGGGAGACCAAGGCCGCAGAACAGGAGGCTGAGGAGATCCGTATGCAGGCACAGCAGCTGACGGTTGCCGTCGAGCGCCTGAATGGGGATATCCGCAGCATCACCCAGCAGATCAGCGGCTCGGAAAGCCGCATCGCCGTGCTGGAAAACGATATTCTGCGCAATGATGAGAGTGCGGCTTCCCTGCAGCAGGAGATCGCCGCCGGGCAGCAGGATACCGCCGAGGCAGACGCCGCCTTGCAGCGCCACCGCGCCGTGGCAAAGACCATGGAAGCCGCAGGCGAAAAGCTGGCGGCAGAGATCGAGGCGCTGAACGCGGAGCTTGCCCGGCTGGCAGATGCCAGCACCGCCAGCGGCGCCCGCAAGGATACGGTGCGCACAGAGCTTGCCGACCGCACCGCAAAGCGCACCGAGGCGCAGGTGGCACAGGCTGCCGCCGAAGCCGCCGGAGATACCGCCCGGCAGCGCCTGCCCGCGCTGGAGCAGAGCGCCCGGGATGCCGCCGCACAGCTGGAAGAGACAAAACAGGATCTGGCCGATACCGTAAAGTACCGGCAGACGCTGGAAGAAAACGAAAAGCAGCTGGGCAACATCCGCTCCGGTCTGGAGCTCAAGCTGCGCAGCCGCAAGGCTGCACTGGACGAAGCCGATGCCGCCGAGCAGCGGCTGGGCAGGGAGCTGGATGCCGCCCGGCAGCGCCTTTCGGTGCTGCGGGAGCTGGAAAAGAATATGGACGGCTACCAGAACTCGGTGCGCGCGGTCATGCGCGCCGCCGGGGCACGCCGTCTGCGGGGCGTTCTGGGACCGGTATCCACCATTCTGAAAGTTGAGCCCGGGTGCGAGGTTGCCATTGAGACCGCATTGGGCGGCGCGCTGCAGAACATCGTGGTGGAAAACGAAGCCGCCGCGAAAGCCGCTATCGCCCTGCTGCGCAACGACCATGCAGGCCGCGCCACCTTCCTGCCGCTGGATACCGTGCAGCCCGGCGTGTTCCGGGGACGGCTGTCCGGCACGGCACGGCTGGCGTCTGCATTGGTGCAGGCCGACCCCCGGTACGAGAATATCGTCTCGAACCTTCTGGGACGCATCATCGTGGTGGAGGATATCAACGAAGCTTCCCGCGTGGCGCGGGACAACGGTTACCACAACAAGGTGGTCACCATGGATGGACAGGTGATCAATGCAGGCGGCAGCTTTACCGGCGGCAGCGTGCAGCGCAGCGCCGGTCTGTTCACCCGCAAGCAGGAGATGGAGGAGTTGCGCCTGAAGGCGGCAAAGCTGCAAAAGGACTGCCTTGCCGCACAGGAAAAGACCGACCAGTGTAAAGAACAGGCAGATGCGTTGCAGGCAGAGCTGACCGCCACCGCCAGCGAGCAGATCACCGCCGCCAACGACCGGGTGCGTGCCGAGGCTGAGCAGAAGCGGCTGGAAGCCGCCGCCGCCCAGCTGGAAACTGCCGTGCAGAATGCGCAGCAGCAGATGGACGCCTTGCAGGCAGCCTTGGACGACAGCCGCGCCAGAGCCGATGCCGCCGCCTTGCAGCAGGCAGAGCTGACGGCGCAGATCGAGCAGCTGACTGCCGAGCTGAGCCGCATCGCAGAGGGCAGCGACAGTTTTCTGACCCAGCAGAACCAGCTGGCACAGGCGCTCAGCGCCAAGCGGCTGGAGCAGGTGACCCGCCGCAAGGATGCAGAGCTGGCTTACAGCCAGATCGCCGCGCTGGAGCAGCGTGCCAAGGACGCCGCTGCCCGCCGCACCGCGCTGGAAGAAAGCCTTGCCGCCCTTGCCGCCCGCAGCGAAGCCTGCCGCACCGAGATCGCAGCCATCCGCAAGGCAAAGACCGACAGCCAGACCGCCATCACCCAAAAGGAGCAGGCCATCCGCGAAGCTACCGAAAAGCGGCTTGCCTGTCAGCAGAAGGAAACGGAAGCGCTGGCAAAAGCCCGTACCGCCTCCGACAGCCGCGAGGAGATGGGCCGGGAGATGGCGCGCCTTGCCGAGCGCAAGGCCGCTGCTGAGACCGAGTACGACCAGACCGTGGCAAAACTGTGGGACGAGTACCAGCTCTCGGTCAGTCAGGCCGAGGAGCTGTGCGTGGAATTCGACAGCCTGACCGCTTTGCGGGCGCAGGTGGCAGACCTGCGCGGCAAGATCCGCGCCCTTGGCAGCGTGAATGTGAGCGCCATCGAGGAGTACAAGGAGGTCAAAACCCGCTATGACGAGTTATCCCGTCAGGTGACCGATGTGGAGGAGAGCCGCAACGAGCTGAGCCGCATGATCGCAAAGCTTTCCGCCCAGATGCGGGAGATCTTTACCGACAGCTTCCGCGCCATCAATGAAAACTTCAGCCGCGTGTTCACCGAGCTGTTCGGCGGCGGCGAAGCCAGCCTTGTGCTGGAGGACGAAAGCGATGTGCTGGCCTGCGGCATCGGCATCCGGGTAGCGCCGCCGGGCAAGGTGATCAAAAATCTGGAAGCCCTTTCCGGCGGCGAACAGGCGCTGGTGGCCATCAGCATCTACTTTGCCATTCTGGCGGTGAACCCCGCACCCTTCTGCATTCTGGACGAGATCGAAGCTGCCTTGGACGATGCCAACGTGGTGCGGTTTGCCCAGTATCTGCGCCGCATCAGCGATAAGACCCAGTTCATCGTCATCACCCACCGCCGCGGCACTATGGAAGCCGCCAACGTGCTGTATGGCGTTACCATGCAGGAGGACGGCGTGTCCAAGCTGCTCAAGCTGGATCTGGAACAGGTTGACGCAACGCTGGTTTCCTGATATAAAATAAACAGAAAATAGATAGGAGGACCACTATGGCGTTCTTCGGATTTGGGAAAAAAGAAAAAGATAAAATGAAAACGGGTCTGGAAAAGACCCGCACCGGTTTCTGGGGCAGCATTATGAACACCCTGACCGGCAGCGTCATCGACGATGAGATGTACGATGATCTGGAAGAGCAGCTGATCCTTGCCGACGTAGGCGGTGAGGTGGCAGTGCATCTGGTGGACAAGCTCCGCGACCGCGTGCGCGACAAGGGGCTGAAAACCGGCGAGCAGGCCGCAGATGCCCTGCGCGACATCATTGCCGAGGAGATGACCCCGGAAGCCGAGATGGCGCTGGACGGCAAGCCCGCCGTCATTCTGGTCATCGGCGTCAACGGCGTGGGCAAGACCACCAGCATTGCAAAGCTTGCCGATTACTACACTCGGCAGGGCAAGCGGGTCATGCTGGCCGCCGGCGACACCTTCCGTGCCGCCGCCAGCGAGCAGCTGGAGATCTGGGCAAGCCGCGCCGGTGTGCCCATCGTCAGCGCGGGCGAGGGCGCAGACCCCGCCGCCGTTATCTTTGATACGGTCAAGTCTGCCACCGCACGCGGCTATGATATGGTCATTGCGGACACCGCAGGCCGTCTGCACAACAAGTCGAACCTGATGGCAGAGCTTTCCAAGATCAGCCGCAGCGTCAAAAAGGCCAGCCCCGAAGCCAGCCTTGAGACCCTGCTGGTGCTGGATGCCATCACCGGGCAGAACGCCATCAGTCAGGCCAAGGAGTTTTGCAAGGCTGCCGATGCCACCGGCATCATCCTGACCAAGCTGGACGGCACCGCCAAGGGCGGCTGCGTGGTGGCGGTCAAGCAGCGTCTGGGTCTGCCGGTGCGCTTTATCGGCGTGGGCGAGGGCATCGACGACCTGCTGCCCTTCACCCCGGAGGGCTTTGTGGAAGAGCTGCTCCCCCGGGAATGGAAGCACTAAAGGGGGCGCGGAAGATGAAAATTTGTGCAGCCACCGGCAACGCCGGAAAGCTCCGCGAACTGCGCCGCATTCTGGAAGCGCAGGGGCACGAGGTGGTCAGCCAGAAGGAGCTGGGCATCACCCTCGAGCCGGAGGAGACCGGCACCACCTTTGCCGAAAACGCCCTCATCAAGGCGGAGACCATCTGTAAAGCCAGCGGTCTGCCCACCATCGCCGATGACTCCGGACTGTGTGTGGACGCGCTGGACGGCGCGCCCGGCGTATACAGCGCCCGCTACTGCGGTCATCACGGCGATGACGAAGCCAACAACGATAAGCTTTTGGCTGCTATGCAGGCGGTGCCTGCCGGGCAGCGGGGGGCAAAATTCGTCTCGGCAGTGTGCTTCATCCTGCCGGACGGCCGGCACCTGACCTGCATGGGCGAGTGCCCGGGCAGCATCGCTTTTACGCGGCTGTGCGGTGACTACGGCTTTGGCTACGACCCGCTATTCATCCCCGCCGACTGCGGCGTGGGCAAAACGGACAAGCGCCCCAACACCGAGAACCGCAGCTACGCCCAGCTGACCCCGGACGAAAAGGACGCCATCAGCCACCGCGGCAACGCGCTGGCTGCGCTGGAAAAGCAGCTGCCCAGCTTTCTGGCGGAGTAAAGAGACGCAAGGGCTGCTGCGCTTGACCCCGGGTGGTTGGTACTTTCTCTGAGGACCGTCCGCTGGGGTGGGACCCTGTTGCCCGCAGGGCAATAGGGCGGGCGATGGAATGGCCCGATTCGTGTCCGAAGAGAAATGTACCTACCGCCCGCCCCACCTCCCGTGAAAAAGTAAAATTGAAAAATCCGAAATATCAACCTCAAAATAAAGGAGAAAAACTATGCTGACTAGCAAACAGCGCGCCATTCTGCGCGGCAAGGCAAATACCATGGACCCCGTTTACATCGTGGGGAAGGGTGAGATCGACGAGACTTTGATCCAGGGCGTGAAGGATTGTCTGGACGCCCGGGAGCTCATCAAGCTCAAGGTGCTGGAGAACAGCATGTACAACGCCCGCGAGGCTGCTACGAAGCTGGCCGAGGCCACCGGTGCAGACTGCGTGCAGGTCATTGGCTCCAAGTTCGTGCTGTATCTGCAAAAGAAAAAGGACAGCGCCTACGCTGACTTACTGAAGTAAGATGAAGATCCTTCTCTATGGCGGCAGCTTCGACCCGCCCCATAAC
>CAVKCU010000046.1:0-9021 GCA_963654645.1 Clostridiales bacterium
TGGCACTGGCTATGATCGGTGTCGTCATCTGCCCCATCACCTCTGGTGATACCGCCTTCCGTTCCGCTCGTCTGACCCTGGCTGACTGGCTCAAGATCGATCAGGACAGCTACGCAAACCGCCTGAAGCTGTGCATCCCCGTGCTGGGCGTTGGTGCTTTCCTTGGCATCGGCAACGCACTGGGCTTCATCAACTACACCGTCATCTGGCGTTACTTCAGCTGGACCAACCAGACGCTGGCTATGATCGTTCTGTGGGCTGCTTCCATGTACCTGTTCAAGGAGAAGAAGAACTTCTGGATCACCGCCGTGCCTGCTACCTTCATGAGCGCCGTGTCCTGCACCTACTTCGTGCTGGCTCCCGAGTGCCTGGGCAAGATGATCAACACCTATGCGGACGGCAAGCTGGTGGCTTACAACACCGCCGTTGCTTACCCCATCGGCATCGTCTTTGCCATCGCAATGCTGGCTCTGTTCCTCCATGCTACCAAGAAGAACTCTACTTCTAAGGCATAAGGAATTGACGGCATAGTTTCTCCATAAGGTTCCTGCGCCCGCCGCTGCCTGACCGTACAGCGGCGGGCGCTGTTTTTTAAGCATCCAACGCTGCGCTTTCCTGTTGCCGCTGCGCCCTCTCAGGCGCTCCCGCGCCAGCTCCCCCAAAGGGGGAGCCAAGCCGTAAGGCTCATTGCTAAAGTGTTGGGTATAACGAGAAAGTTTCCGGCAGTGCTCTTGGCTCTCCCTTTGGGAGAGCTGTCACCGCAGGTGACTGAGAGGGCGCACGCCGTTAACTCTGTTGCCAAAGTATTCAAGTGTAATGAGAAACCTTGCAGCCGCTGCCGGTGCGCTCGCAAGCTGTAAAGCGAAGGAAAATAAGGGCTTGCAATTGCCCCCGTCCCGTGGGAAAATAGGGGCGTAGAATTTATAGCAAAGAAGGGAACTACCCATGATTTTCAAACCCGCACAGCTGGGCATGGCAAAGCTTGACCCGCAGGAGCTGGAGGCAGACAAAAAAGCCTGCCGGAAGATCGGCCCCTGCGGTGTGGGCAAAAAGGCGCTGTACCTGAACAGCTTTTACATCGACCGCCGCTATTATCTGCCTTACGGCAGCATCACCCGGGTGTTCAAGCGGGTGGCTATGAGCTCCGGCGGTTTTTCCGGCAAGGGCGTGTTTGCCTCCATGGCCTATCTTGTGGTGGAGTACGACGGCGGCAAGCAGAAGCAGTGCAACTTCAAGGACGAGCGGGACGTGGACGCCCTGCTGGAACTGCTTGCCAAGGAGCAGCCGCAGCTGCATCTGCTGAGCGCCGCCGGAGAGCAGGCGCTGGAGAAAAAGGCAGCCGAAAAGGCAGCCCGCAAGCTGCCGGAGCTTTCCGCAGAGGCAGAGCACAGCCTTACGGTGCTGCGCCGGGCAAAGGAGTATCTGGACGCAAAGCCGGAACTTTCTGCTGAGCTGAGCGCCGCCCAGCGCCGCAAGCGTGCGCAGCTGCAGAGCAAGCCGGTGTACCGGTATGTGGCGCTGGCGATCTTTGTGCTGGGCGTTGCGGCGGCAGCTTATGGTCTGTACTCCGTATTCAGCCACACCGGCAGCTACGGCGTGTACTTTGCGCTGTTCGGCTTTGCCGCCATCTTCCTGTTTTCCAGCTACAATATGCTGCCCACTGCCCACAATAACAACAATGCCATCATGAAGCGTGCAGACAAGGCGGAAGCCGCCATGGCAGAGTATGTCAAGCACTACCCCCACGGTGCTTTCCCGGTGGCAAGCTGGTACGCCCATCCCATCGTGCTCAAGCGGATGATGGACGCTATCGAGGAGGGCAGCGCCGTCACCGTGCCGGAAGCACTGGAAGCGGTGAAGGCGCGTTTAAAGAGCCTGAACGCGGACGTGCAGGTGGAGCAGGAGGAATACGACGAAGTGGTGGTCATCAAGGCCATGTTCCTCAACCACGATTATCAGTAAAACCTTGTGATGACACAAAGCCGGACAGTCCGCAGACTGTCCGGCGTTTTGCTTTTTTACGGGGAACTTTTCCGTCATGCCAAAAGGCGCCCCCTTGAGGGCCGACTTCCCCCGCTCCGGGGGAAGATGTCACCGCAGGTGACAAAAGGGGGAATCTGGCGCATTAGCGCCTGAGGGGGTTCAGATCAGCGTCTCCATCAGCGGCGGGTCGTGGGGATGGGCGTACTTCTGCTTGGCGATTTCGATAAAGGACTGCACCTCCAGCCGGGGCGCGTGGCGCATGGCGGCGATCTCCACCGTCACCGGGGGGAAATCCAGCAGCGGCACTTTGACGATGCCCGGGATCACGGCGGTAGACAGGCAGGGCACGATGGACATGGCGGTGCCCATCTGGATCATGATCAGCGCGCCCTCAAAGCTGGGAGAGATCTTGCTGCAATCCACCCCCACCTGCGCCAGCTGCTCCAGCGATGGCCCCTGACAGGCGGACAGAAAGCTGTCGAACGCGCCGGAGGACACCACGCTCTGTCCCTTCAGGTCCGCCAGATGCAGCGCCCGCCGGTCGGCAAGGGGAGAGTTGGGGTTCATCAGCACATGATACCCCAGCGAGAACAGGGGCGTAAAGGAGATATCCCGGTCGCGGGAGTGCTCGGTGGTGTAGAAAAAGCCGATGTCCAGCTGCCCGGAGCGCAGCTGTTCCAGCGGGCGGCGGTTGTCCTGCGGCACAACGTCCACGCAGGCGTTGGGAAACTGGTGCTGGAACTCGGCAAGAATGCTGGAAAAAGTGCCGTAGTCGAACAGCTGCCGCAGCCCAACCGTCAGGCGGGAGCGGTCGGCTTCCTGAATATCCTGCGCCTTCTTCAGCGCCTGCCGCCCAAAGCTGGTCATCTGCACCATGTCCAGATAAAAAGACTGCCCGGCGGCGGTCAGCTTGGTGCGGCGGGTGGTGCGCTCGAACAGGTGCAGCCCGGTCTCCTTTTCCAGCGCGTTGATCTGGTAGGTGATGGCGGGCTGGGTGGTGAACAGCCGCTCGGCGGCGGCGCTGAAATTCAGCTCCTCCGCTACGGCAATAAAGCACTCCAACTGGTAAATCGTCATAGAACGGCGTGCCTCCCTGTGTAAAAAGATGGTCATCTTTATTATACAGGATTCCGCACAGGCCGTAAAGAGAAAGTAATTTATAAAGAGATTTGATAAATCCGGGCACAAATTTGTATTTCACACTGGAACGAAACTTTGCTATAATCGTATCAATGTTCAAAATACACGAAGGAACAGGAAAAACGCAAAAAAGAAGAACTTAAGAAGAAAAAGAAAGGCGAACCTTATGGCTAAGATCTCTCGTCGCAACTTTATGCGCGGTGCCGCTGTGGGCACCATGGGCGCAGCTGCTGCCGGTCTGCTGACCGCCTGCGGCAACTCCGCTTCCAGCACTACCAGTGCTCCCGCTTCCTCCGCAGCTTCTGCTGCTGCTTCCTCCGCTGTGACCAAGCCCTCCTCTCCGGTGGACGGCAAGTACGTCACCAAGGCTATGGGTCACGAAAGCTGGGTGCACGTTGCCACCACCTTCTTTGACGGCAAAATCACTGCCTGCGAGGTGCTGTCTCACGAGGAGACCATCGGCATCGGCAACTATGCCTGCTCCCGCATCCCCGCCGCCATCGTCGAGCACCAGAGCGTCAACGTGCCCAACCTGCGCGGCTCCTCCATCACCTCCATGGCTGTCAAGGCAGCCGTGAAGGAGGCCATCGAGCTGGCTGGCTACAACGTGGACGACTTCTCCAAGGAAGTCACCATTGCAGCTTCCAACGAGGTCATCGAGGAAGAGGCGGATGTCGTTATCATGGGTGCCGGCACCTCCGGCCTGACCTGCGCCTGCCGCCTGCTGGAGGCCGGCTACAGCGTCATTCTGGTGGAGAAGCGCGATATCCCCGGCGGCTCCATGTCCATGACCTACGGCGGCGTTGCCACCGCAGGCTCCAAGCTGCAGTACAACTACGATGTGGACGGCAGCTTCCGCAACTCTGCCATGGGCACGCTGGAGGGCATGATGAACTTCTGGCAGACCATGGAGAAGTACCACCGCACCGAGTTCTTCAACGGTGAAATGCCCTACATGACCAAGCAGTACACCGTCGCCGGCGATCTGGTGGACTGGATGGCAGGCATCGGCATCGGCTTCAACACCATGGGCAACTACGAAAGCGCTACCCAGTACGGCGCTTCCACCCCGTATCTGGCTCCCGGCTGCTACGAGGGCGGCGCAGGTTACGCCATGATGTTCATGGCACAGCGCGTGGAGAAGTACGAGAAGGGCAAGATCATCTACTCCACCAGCGTCACCGACCTGATCAAGGACGAGAGCGGTCGTGTTGTGGGCTTCCACGCTAAGGGCGAAAACGGCGCAAGCTACACCCTGCGCGGCAAGGCTGTCTGCCTTGCTTCCGGCGGCTTTGCCAAGAACCCCGAAATGCTGAAGAAGTACAGCCCCGACTACGCCGACTTCTTCTTCAACTGCGCTTCCAGCATGACCGGCGAGGGCATCCAGATGGGTATCGATGCCGGCGGCTATGTGGAGTGCGAGAACCGCGCTCTGCCCGCCTTCCTGTCCAGCTACAAGAGCAAGTTCGAGCTGGCCTTCATCCACCAGTCTGCCCCCGGCATCATGGTCAACATCAAGGGCGACAACATCGGCAACATCGTCTCCGATAACCACTACACCATGGCCAAGGCAAAGCTGAACAAGGACAACGGTGATACCTTCTACTATGTGTTCGACGAGTCCTCTGCCATCAAGCTGCGCGACAGCGAGTCCTACGGCTTCAACGGCTACGTTGCCATGTTCGAAAAGGGCGAGGCTGTGCACTACGACAGCGTGGAGAAGGCTTCCGAGGAGCTGAACCTGCCCAATCTGGCAGACGCCATCGAGGCAAACAACGCCGCCGCTCTGGCTGGCGAGCCCGATGAGTTCGGTCGCCGCAACTGCCCCTATATCGAGACCCGCGACGGTCTGTGGGCGATCCGCGTTGACCCCACCTTCTACCTGACCACCGCCGGTCTTGCTATCGACACCGATTGCCACGTCCTGACCGAGGACAAGAAGGCTATCCCCGGCCTGTACGCTGCCGGCGACGTCTGCGGCTCCATCGAGGAGAAGGACGCCAAGCAGTACGGCATGGGCTTCGATGCCGCTCTGACCTACGGCTACATCATGGGCGAGACCCTGAAAAAGGAGATCTGAGCTGCGCTCTGACCCCCTGACAAAAGCATAAACAAAGGGGCTGTTGCACAAGCGACAGCCTCTATTTTTGTACGAATAGGCGTAAGAATCAAACGGTATCAATCCCCAAAACAAAAGCATGTGCAACAAATTTTCCTGAAAATCAGAAGTTTTCGATGGATTTGTGATGCACATGCTTTTTTGAATTGCTTGATTATACGTTTGATTTTGAAAATGGCTGCTGCACTTTCGGCTAAAACGATGTGCAACAGCCCCTTTCTCATTGTTCGGCTATTCGGTTTTTATACCGTTTATTCGTAGGTCACAACAGCGACCCATACCGATGTCTTTTCAACCTTTACCAGTTTACCAGACGCTTCATCCCATTCTGTGCGGCGGCCATCGTCCGTTTTGACCACTGCAATGCCCTTTACCTTCAGACCCCGATGGTTCAGGTCTTCAATATGCCATGCGATATCGTTTGCCCGTTTTGCATCATTATTTGCCTGCGGGTCGTCCGAAACAAGCACAAGGCGCTTCGACTTGCCAGCCACAAGGGTGCTGTTCAGCTCATCGCTCCAGGGGAAGTCCTTATCCTGCTGTTCAGTCACCTTATAGTTCTCTTCCCGCACAGTGCTTTCCTCGTCCGGGTCAGCTTTAAACGGAACCAGTTTCTGCAGCAGGGAGACAAAACGGTCAGCATCTGCTTTCAGGGAAGCATCCTCCGTCACCTTGACATCACTGCCGTTCAGCTGCAGCATGACATTGATCACATCCACATCCTTTGAGCCGACACTGCTGCCGCAGCCTGCCAGAAGCGCAAGTGCCATCGTACCAGCGAGAAGAACAGCCAGGATTCGCTTTGATAATTTCATTTGTGATTCCTCCTTTCGAAGTCGAGCGCAACGTTCCTGCATCTTTTCTACAGGATCTCATAACAATTTTACTCTTTTCAAAAGTCTTTTGTCAATGCACCGCCGTATTTTCGGAAAGTCCTACAAAGTATAGGGTTTATAATTGTATCTCTGCACAAACCAAACAGCCCCTTTTTGCGTGCAGGAGCGAGCGCTCGCGCCCTGTTCGGAAAAACGACACAGTGTCGTGCAAAGTGCCCTTGACATCCCTGCCGAAACTGGGTATACTTGAAATGGAAAAGGTGCTGACTGCAATGGTCAGTTCCCAACCGGTTCAGTTGATCATAAGAATGACCGCCACGGTTTGGTAGACAGGGGCGGTCATTTCTTATTGTTGTGGATTTCCTGAAAGATCGCCCATGAGATCGTAAACGTGACCCCGACTGTCCCTCCGATCAGGATGAACAGTTACGCCGCCGCAGGCTGGCGGAAGATGACCATGGCGCGCTTGTAGCAGCTGGCAAAATAGGCGATCTCTGCCAGCGCGGTCAGCGTCCAGCTGCAGGGATACAGCAGGTACAGCGCCGGGATGGTGTGGAAGTGGGCAAAGATGGTGTATACCCAGATCACCCGGAACACACAGGAGCCCAGCACCACGATGACGGTGGGCACCACCGTCTTGCCCAGCCCGCGGGAGGCGGCGATGGTGCAGTCCATAAAGGCAGAGATGCAGTAGGCAAACGCCATCACAGCCACACGCTTCATGCCGGCGTCAATAACGGCGGCTTCGGTGGTGAACAGCGCTAAGAAGGCCGGCCCGCAGAAGAACAGCGCCGCGCCCAGCGCAAGCCCCACGCCGAAGGAGTAGCCCAGACTGATGAAGTAGCTTTTCTTCACCCGGTCAGGCCGGCCCGCGCCATAGTTCTGGCTCATAAAGCTGGCGCACGCCATGTAGAAGGCTGCCATGCAGTCGTAGATCAGCGCGTCCGCGTTGGCGGCGGCACTGTTGCCCTTGACCATTAGAGAGTCAAAGGAGTTGACGCCCGCCTGAATAAACAGGTTGGCAATGGCAAAAATGGCGTTCTGCAGCCCGGCGGGCACGCCCAGCGCAAGGATGCTCTTGGCCTGCACCGGGTCCAGCTGCAATTTGTGCGGGTCCAGCGCGTAGCAGTCCTGCACCCGGGTCAGCGCCCGCAGGATCAGAAACGCGGAAACGCACTGGCTGATGGCACTGGCAAGTGCCACGCCCACCACGCTCAGACCGCACACGATGACAAAGAACAGGTTCAGCAGAATGTTCAGTGCACCGGCAATGGACAGATACATCAGCGGCTTTTTGGTGTCGCCGATGGAGCTGAACACTGCGTTGCCGAAGTTATACAGCGCCAGCGCCGGCATACCCAGAAAATACACCCGCAGATACAAAATTGCGCCGGGCAGCAGATCCTCCTTGGTGTTCAGCAGCCGCAGCATGGCAGGGGAGCCCAGCAGACCGATGAGCAGCAGCACCACACCGGCAATGGCGCTGATGATGGCCGCCGAGTGGACGGTCTTTTCCACGTCCTTAGGGTGGCGCGCACCGTAAAACCGCGCCACCAGCACGTTGATGCCGTTGCTCAGACCAATGAGAAAGCCGGTGAACAGGGTCACCAGCGTGCTGGTGGAGCCCACAGCGCCCAGAGCCGTGGAACCGGCAAAGCGTCCCACCACCGCCACGTCCGACATATTGAACAGCACCTGCAGCAGGTTGGAAAGCGCCAGCGGCAGGCTGACCAGAAAGATCTGCTTGGCCAGAGGGCCTTCCGTCAGCGTATTCGTTTGAGAACTCATACTCTTTTTTCCTTTATCCTATATATCCCTAAACCGTGCCCGCGCACACCGGGGCACAGCCTCTATTATAAGGCACCGCGGTACTTTTGCAAGATGGATTCGATAAAATAAATAAAAAAGGACTGCTGCACAAAACCTGTGCAGCAGTCCTTGGTGCGACCGGGAGGATTCGAACCTCTGGCCTTCCGGGTCGGAGCCGAACGCTCTATCCAGCTGAGCTACGATCGCAAATGCCGTACCCCTTTGGTGGGTACAACACAGTATAACACATCGGGATGCAAAATGCAAACGAAAATCGTCAACCCTTCCGGTTTCGCAGCCAGATGCGGTGCAGACCGTCGGTGATCAGGGTCTCGCGGTAGTGGATGGGGGTGCGGCAGGCCTCCCGGATGGAACGGGGCAAATCGCCGGTGGCGTAAAAGGCGGTCTGCGCGCCCAGCTCAGCGCAGAAGCGGTCAGCCAGACCGTCCAGCAGGCTGGCAGTGCCCAGCACGAAGCCGTTCTGCAGGCATGCCGAGGTGCTCTTGCCCAGCACCGAGTCCGAGGCTTTGGCAGCGGGGTCGATCTGGGGCAGCTGGGCAGTTTTCTGCACCAGCGCATTCATGGAAAGCTGCGGCCCGGGCAGGATCACGCCGCCCACAAGCTCCTGCTTGGCGTTTACCGCCATCAGGGAGATGGCAGTGTCTGCCGAGATGACCACCAGCGGTCCGGGACACTCTGCCAGCGCTGCCACCGCGCCGCACAGCAGCTCTGCGCCCAGCTGGGCGGGGTTATCCAGCCGCAGCCTGATGCCGCTTTTCAGCCCCGGCCCCACGGTCAGGATACGTGCCTTGCACAAGAGCTGTAAAGCCGCCAGCACCCGCCCGCTGAGCATGGGCACCACGCTGCCCAGAATGCCGCCCTCGATCTGCGCCGGGGATGCCCCGTACAGCTGTAACAGGTTCACCAGCCGGATGGCGTATTCCTCCACCGTGGCAGCGGGGTCGGAGTGCAGCCGCCCGCAGAAGATCAGGGTATCTTGTTCGTAGCCGCCCACGGTGATGTGGGTGTTGCCGATGTTGACGGTGAGGATCATGGGTCAGGGCTCCTTTCGCAGCGCTCTATAATGTATATAATATATAATAGCGCACCCGCCGCCGATACGCAAGGCTTTTG
>CAVKCU010000047.1:0-8967 GCA_963654645.1 Clostridiales bacterium
ATTGCAATCTTTATGCGCAAAGGGACGGCGGGACGATTTAGAATGCGCTCCGCTTTGCTCTGCGCATCATCAGCGGAAGAATATTTTAAATTTCGGGATTTCGGAAAGTCCGCAGACTTTCCGAAATCCCCTTTTCACGGGAGGGGGCGTGACGGCAAACGGCATCTGCGGTAATGCAAAAAGGACTGTTGCTCCAGACGGTGTGCAACAGTCCCTTTAAAAGCCGTAGGGTAGCGGGCGGCTCTTAGTATTTCTTTTCCACAGGCACGATCCAGCCCTTGGTGTCGGGCAGCTTGCCCCACTGCATACCGGTCATGGTATCGTACAGCTTCTGGGTGACAGGGCCGATCTTGCCGTCGCCGATGTAGGCGTGCTCGCCCTTCCAGACCAGCTCCTTGACGGGGGAGACGACAGCGGCGGTGCCGGTGCCGAACACCTCTTCCAGCTTGCCTTCGCGGGCAGCAGCCATGATGTCGGCAATGGCGATCTTGCCCTCGACGACCTCGTAGCCCCAGTCCTTCAGCAGCTCGATGCAGCTGCGGCGGGTGACGCCGGGCAGCACGGTGCCCACGGTGGCGGCGGTGTAAACCTTGCCGTCGATCTTGAACATGATGTTCATGCTGCCCACTTCTTCAACGTACTTCTTCTCAACGCCGTCCAGCCACAGCACCTGTGCGTAGCCCTGCTCCTCGGCCAGTTCGCCGGCCTTGATGGAAGCTGCGTAGTTGCCGCCGCACTTGGTAAAGCCGGTCAGACCCGGGGCGGCGCGGATGTACTCGTCCTCCACGTAGATGCGCACAGGGTTGATGCCCTCGGCGTAGTAAGCGCCGGAGGGAGCGCAGATGATGCAGAAGATATAATGCTTGGAAGCATGCACGCCCAGACCCACATCATTGGCAAAGATGAAGGGGCGGATGTACAGGGAAGCGCCGTCGGTGTGGGGCACCCAGTCGCGGTCGACATCCACCAGAGCCTCGACAGCCTGAATGTAGTCCTCTACCGGGATCTTGGGGATGCACAGACGGTCGGCAGAATCCTGAAAACGCTTGGCGTTGCAGTCCGGGCGGAACAGCTGCACGGTGTCGTCGGCGGTGCGGTAGGCCTTCATGCCCTCAAAGATCTCCTGTGCGTAGTGGAACACCACGGTAGCGGGGTCCAGCTCAAAGGGACCGTAGGGCACGATGCGGGCATCGTGCCAGCCTTCGCCCTCGGTGTAATCCATGACGAACATGTGGTCGGTGAACTTTTTGCCGAAGCCGAGCTTCGTCTCATCGGTGGGCTTTGCCTTGGGCGCAGCCGTGCGGGTGATCTTGATATCCAACATAGTGAGTTTCCCTCTTTCCTTTTATGCGCGTGCGCACGATTTCCGGCGCTTTATGACACAAATGTTGATTTCTATTATAATATTCCCAGCCGGTTTTGCAAGGAATCGCAAAATGTTTCATCTTTCCACCCGGTAAGTTGCACCAAATTATGAGCACAGTGGTGTGCAAACTGCCAAATCTATGATACAATAGGGGCACAGAGCACTTTGCGGGGCACAGCCCCGCTTTTCTATGGAAGGAGCATACTGCCATGATCGACAGCGTTATTTTTGATATGGACGGCCTGATGTTCGACACCGAGCGGGTCTGGGCTACCCTGTGGGAGCCGGCACTTGCCACCCTTGGGCTTTCTTATAAGGAAGGGCTGGACGTTGCCGCCCGCGGCACGGCAGGGGACACCATGCGGGCGGTGCTGCGCCGCTTCTACGGGGAAAACTGCGACACGGATGCCATCATCGAGGCGCTGCACGCACAGGCAGAAAAGGCGTTTCAGGCACCGCCGCCCAAAAAGCCCGGGCTGGACGAAATTCTGACATGGCTGGACGCGCAGCACATCCCCATGGCGGTGGCATCCTCCAGCCGGATGTCGTCTATCCGGCACCATCTGGACGGCTGGGGTCTGACCCATTATTTTAAGGTGATCGTCTCCGGGGAGCAGTTCTCGGCTTCCAAGCCCGACCCGGAAATTTTTCTGCGGGCAGCGGAAGCGCTGGGCACTGCGCCCAGCCGCACCCTTGTGCTGGAGGACAGCTATAACGGCGTGCGCGCCGGTGCCGCCGGCGGCTTTGTCACCGTAATGGTGCCGGACATGGCGCCCGCCGATGATGAGATGCGCCGCCTGTACACCGCCGAGTGCCGCGATTTATACGAGGTGCTGGACGGTCTGCAGCGCGAACGATTCTGACCGAGGGGGCTCAGCTGTTCTCACAAAGGCGAAACAAGGCAGATTCTCCAAAGGAGTTGCATAACAGCGTAAAAAGGCGGCTGTCATCTTGTTTGTTTTGTGCATTTATGCTAAAATAACATGCAGACAGTTGATTTTTATGGAATGGTATTACTTTTCAAACGCTGTAAAAATCGGCGCAGCGCCGGAGGGACTGTGCTCCGGGCTGTGCCGAAAAAATAAGGACGCAACAAAAGGAGAACACGCCATGAAAAAGCTTTTCGCCATGACGGCGGCGGTGCTGCTGCTGTTTTCAGTGCTGCTGGGCATCCCAGCCGCCTATGGGCAGGCACCGGAGACGGGCAAAACGCTGGACATCCTGTTCAGCCACGACACCCACTCCCACCTGAACACCTTCACCACGGTGGTGGAGGACGAGGAAACGGACATCGGCGGCTTTGCCCGCGCCAACACCCTCATCAAGGCGCAGCGCGCCAAAAATCCAGATACCCTTGTGATCGACGGCGGTGACTTTTCCATGGGCACCCTGATCCAGACGGTGTTTGAAACGCAGGCTGCGGAGCTGCGGATGCTGGGCTACATGGGCTGCGATGTGACCACCCTTGGCAACCACGAGTTCGACTACCGCTCCAAGGGGCTTGCCAATATGCTTACCAGTGCCCGCACCTCCGGTGACGCCGTGCCGGCTCTCGTGGTCTGCAATGTGGACTGGGATGCCATGGAAAGCGCCGGTCTTACCGAGGGACAGCAGCTGCTCAAGGACGCCTTTGCCGCCTACGGCGTGCAGGACTACATCGTGCTGCAAAAGGGCGATGTGCGCATTGCCGTGGTGGGCGTTTTCGGCAAGGACGCCCTTTCCTGTGCGCCCACCTGTGAGCTGAAATTCAAGGACCCGGTACAGGCGGTAAAAGCCACCGTGGCAGAGATCAAGTCGAGCGAAACCGTGGATATGATCATCTGCGTCTCCCACAGCGGCACATGGGACGACCCCAAAAAGTCTGAGGACGAGCTGCTGGCTAAGGGCGTGCCCGACCTTGACCTCATCCTCAGCGGTCACACCCACAGCCGCATCACTGAGCCTATCCGGCATGGGGACACCTATGTGGTCTCCTGCGGCGAGTACGGCAAAAATCTGGGCAGCATTGCCATGACACAAAAAGCGGACGGACGCTGGCAGATCACCGACTACCAGCTGATCCCCATCACCTCCGACATTCCCGCCGATGCCGACACGCAAGAGGTCGTCGACCGCTTTATGGACACAGTGGACGCGGATTATCTGGCGCAGTTCGGCTACACCAAGGATCAGGTGCTGGCAGAAAACGATGTTGTTTTTTCCAGCCTTGAGGATCTGGGCGAGGTGCACACCGAGCACAATCTGGGCGATATCATCGCGGACGCCTACGTGTACGCGGTGGAGAACGCCGCCGATTATGACGGCGTACCGGTAGATCTGGCGGTGGTGCCCAGCGGCACCGTGCGCGACACCTACGCCCGGGGCGATATCACGGTGGAGCAGGTGTTCAACTCCTTCTCGCTGGGCATCGGCGCAGACGGCGTGCCGGGCTATCCCCTCATTGAGGTCTACCTCACCGGCAAGGAGCTGCGCACCGCCGCCGAGATCGACGCTTCTATCTCGGACTTCATGACCACAGCGCGGCTGTATTGCAGCGGTCTGAACTTTACTTATAACCCCCACCGCCTGCTGCTGAACAAGGTGACGGACGTCTATCTGGTCAAGGACGGGCAGCGTGTGGAGCTGCAGGACGACAAGCTGTACCGCATCGTGGCAGACCTTTACAGCGGGCAGATGCTGAGCGCCGTGACGGATATGTCCTACGGCATTCTGTCCATCGTGCCGAAGTACGCCGACGGCACGCCCATCGAGGATTTTGAGGATGTGATCCTCACCGAAAACGGCAAGGAGCTGAAGGGCTGGGATGCCATTGCGCGGTACATGGCGTCGTTCGAGGACACCGACGGCGATGGCATCGGCAACGTGCCGGACTATTACAGCACCCTGCACGACCGCAAAAAGGTGGAGGACAGCCGCAGCCTTGCCGCGCTGCTGAAAAAACCCAACCGCTTTACCTTTATCCTTCTTGGCATCATCCTCACCGCCGTTGTACTGGTGGTGTGCCTTGTGCTGCTGCTCCGCAGGCTGGTGCGTAAGCTCCGGCGCAGAAAAAAGGTTCTGGACTGAGCGGAGCTATGATATGAAAAAGTGCAATGCCGGGCAGCCTGCGGGCTGTCCGGCATTGCGCTTTTACGGGGAAAGATTAAAAAAATAGCGGAGCGCCCGTGCAGGGTGCTCCGCTATTCTGAGATAAAAAGCCTGATTAGTCCTCGATGAGCTCCACGGTCTTCATCTTGACCGGGGTGGTGGGCTTGTCGTTCCAGTCGGTGCGCACAGCGGCGATCTTGTCCACGACATCCATGCCGGCCACGACCTTGCCAAAGGCGGCATACTGGCCGTCCAGATGGGGTGCGTCCTTGTGCATGATGAAGAACTGGCTGCCTGCGCTGTTGGGGTTCATGCTGCGGGCCATGCTGATCACACCGCGGGTGTGCTTGAGGGGGTTGTTGACGCCGTTAGCGGCAAACTCGCCCTTGATGTTCCAGCCCGGGCCGCCGGTGCCGGTGCCCAGCGGGCAGCCGCCCTGAATCATAAAGCCGGGGATGACACGGTGGAAGGTCAGGCCGTTGTAAAAGCCCTCCTTGACCAGCTTTTTGAAATTCTCACAGGTGATGGGGGCAACTTCCTCGTTCAGCTCGATGTCGATGATGCCGCCGTCTTCCATAGTAATGCGAACCATAACGCTACAATACTCCTTTTGTGTTGACCCCGCAGCGGGGGTGTTGGGGGCAGAAATGCCTGCCCGGATATCCCTTATAGTATACCATAGGTTTTGCCCGTTGCAACGATGCAGATGCAACGTTTTTGTGAATTATCTGCCCAAACAGGCTAAAAATACGCGCCGCAACCGGAGTTTACGCTCTGGTTGGTGGACGCAACCGGGCTTTTGTGCTAGAATCGTGCCACAAAAACCACAAGAGAAAGCTTCCAAAGGAGGAAACGAATATGAAAAATGATTTTATGACCAACCTTTTTTTCAGAGCGCTCCAGACGGTGAGCATCGCGACGATGATCGTACGGCTGCTGCTGCCGGTAGCCATCGTGGCGGCACTCTATCTGCTCTGGCGTATCGCCCGTAATCTGGAAAAGCCGCCCAAGCTCACGGAGGAAGTCAAGATCGTGCGCAAGTCGCTTTCTGAAATGCTCAAGGAGAACCGCACCCGCTGCAAGATGACGCAGGAGTTTGTGGCTGAGACTATCGGCGTGAGCCGTCAGGCGGTGTCCAAGTGGGAGAACGGCACCTCGGAGCCGAACACCTCCAACCTGATGGCGCTGGCAAGGCTGTACGGCATCCCGGCAGAGGACCTGCTCAAGGGTGTGGAGAGTGCACTGGAAGCGGAAGGGAAATAATTACAATTCCCCCTGCATCTCCACCATATCCGCCCAGAAGCGCTTGGGGCAATGGGTCATGCGGCCTTTTTCGTTGTGGCGCGCCTGAATTTCCAGCGTTTTGTAAAACTGCGTCCACAGCGCCTGAAACTGCTGCTCCCGCGCACTGGGCGGCGGCAGTTCCAAGGGCACTGCCAGCTCCAACAATTGGGTCTTATGTCCCTCGTGCAGCAGCACCGCCTGATGAACGGCATCATAGATCATGAAATCCTCCTCCGGGAAGCGTCCGCAGAAGTGCGGGCGCAGCAGGGGGAGGATATAATTTTTGGGGTGGATGACCGCGCCCAGCATCCCGTCGTGCTCCTCGAACCGCACAAAGCCCTGAAACTTGTCTACCTCCCAGTCCAGACTTTTTTTCATGGCGTAGAGGGGCGCGACCACCGGGTGTCCCTCCCGCTTGACCGTGCCCGGGCCCAGCGCAAAGGCCAGATGCAGAAAGCGGAGCAACAGCAGCTCCTTGTCCTCCTGCCCGGAGAGAAAATCCCGGCTGACGAGGTACTCGGTCTCTGCGCCCAGCTTTTTGCCAAAGCTGGCGAACACCCGCCGGGCAACGGCGGGGTCGGTGGCAATCTCCTTGACCGGGTAGAGGGTGGCAGTTTCCCGCTGGGGCGTCCACACCGCAAAGGGGATCTCATGCTGGGCAAAGCTTTCGTACACGCAGCACAGAAAGCCCTCAAAGCTGCCGTCGTACAGGTAGACCACATCGGCATCGTGCAGCTTGCGTGCCCCCTTGGGGCTTACAGCGCTTTGGCAAGACATTGCACCGCCTCCTCCCGTACCATGCGGACAGCCGCCCGGGGCGGCACGCCCTGCCCGATGAGGTTGTCCACGGCGGGCGGGGTGAACAGGCTCAGCTGCTCGCAGCTGCCGCTGAATACGTTGGGGTCGATGAGCGCCCGGGTGATGCACTCCCGCCCGGCACTGCCGCGCCCCGGGTGCGCCCCGGAAAAGCCCCGGCAGGTGATGAAATACTGCGCCCGCTTGAGCACCACGCCCATGCGTTTCAGCTCGTCCAGACCCAGCGCCGCCTGTTTGCGGGCGCGCCAGATGCGCCGGGCGCTTTTTGGGCCGATGCCCGGCACCCGCAGCAGCATCTCGAAGGGGGCGCGGTTCACGTCCACCGGGAACAGCCCGTAGTGCTGCACCGCCCAGTTGCATTTGGGGTCCAGATAGGGGTTGAAGTTGGGGTTGTCCTTATCCAGGATCTCGTCCGCCTCGAACTGGTAGAACCGCAGCAGCCAGTCTGCCTGATACAGCCGGTGCTCCCGCAGAAGGGGCGGCTTTGTGTCCAGCGCGGGCAGGCGGGTGTCCTCGGCTACCGGGATGTAAGCGGAGTAGAACACCCGCTTCAGCCCGTATTTCTGGTACATCCCCTCGGTCAGCTTTAAAATGTGGTAGTCTGTCTCCGGCGAAGCGCCCACGATCATCTGGGTGCTCTGCCCGGCGGGGGCGAACTTGGGTGCGTGGCGGTAAAGGGTAAGCTCTTCCCGGCTGGCAGCGCCGGACACCGCGATCTGCTTCATGGGGCGGAAGATGGAGTGCCGCCCCTTGTCCGGGGCCAGCAGGTTCAGGCTGCGCTCACTGGGCAGCTCCACGTTCACGCTCAGACGGTCGGCCAGATACCCCAGTTGCTGCAAAAGCTCCGGGCTTGTGCCCGGGATGGCCTTGGCGTGGATGTAGCCCCCGAAGCGGTATTCGCCCCGCAGCAGCCGCAGCACCGCCAGCATCCGCTCGGTGGTGTAGTCCGGGGTGCCCAGCACCGCGCTGGACAAAAACAGCCCCTCGATGTAGTTGCGGCGGTAGAACTCCATGGTCAGCTCTGCCAGCTCCCGGGGCGCAAAGGTGGCGCGGGGGATATCGTTGGAGCGGCGGTTGACACAGTACCCGCAATCAAAGGAGCAGCAGTTGGTCATCAGCACCTTGAGCAGGCTGACGCAGCGGCCATCAGCGGTAAAGGCATGGCAGCAGCCCGGGGCATAGCAGCTGCCCACCGTGCCCGGGCGTGCGGTGCGGGACGCCCCGCTGGAGGTGCAGGCAACGTCATATTTGGCGCTGTCCGCCAGAATGGTCAGCTTGTCCATCAGGGTCTGTTCCATGCAAAAAACACCTCCAAAGGGGATGGGACCCGAAAAAAGGGTCAAAAAATAAAGCCATGCGCAAAACAGCAGATGGCTTTATGAAAAACAGGGAGCGTCTTTGGACTCGAACCCTCTCAGTCTGCTCCCGTTGGTCGCATCCAGCTCCCCCTTTCGGGGGAGCTGGCACGCCGTCAGGCGTGACTGAGAGGGTCAGGCTTACCACTTGGCCTTGGTCTCCACCACGCGACCTGCAATGTGCAGGTGGTTCAGATCCTCGCCCTTGATGACCATCTCATGATAGGCGGGGTTGAAGGGCTGTAATACTACACAGTTGCCGCGCTGGATATAGCGCTTCAGGGTGCCCTCGCCCTCGTCGCCGTAGATCAGCACGCCCAAGTCGCCGTTTTCCAGCGTGTCCTGCTTATGCACCAGCGCAAGGTCGCCGTCCTGAATGCGGGGCTCCATGCTGTCGCCGCGCACCACCAGATAGAAATAGTTGGCGGGGTCCTTCACGCGGGCGTACTCCTGCCCGTAGTCCTCTTCAAAGGCCAGTGCGCCGTAACCGGCCTTCACCGTGCCGATGACCGGGATCAGGCTCTCGGTGTAGCTGCCGAAAAAGCGCTCCTCAGGGGCAGAAGTGCTGCTGACCGGACGGTACAGCCCCAGCAGATAGTCCGCCGTGGTGTTCAAAAGCTCCGCGATGCGTGCCACAGTGGAGGGGTCGGGGGAGGATTTGCCGCTTTCCCACTTGCCGACAGCCTGCTGTGTGACCCCCAGTCTGGAGGCAAGCTCAGCCTGGCTGACGCCCTGCTTTTTGCGGCACTGCTTCAATAGCTCTGAAAACGACATGATGATGCTCCTTTTCCCGATGGGTGGTTTATGTTGGTTTTATTATACAACAAAAAGGTGTTTGTGTAAAGAGAAAATCCAAAAAAACTTCGAATAAAGGTTGTGATAAATAGGGCGGTTGTACAGCCGGCGCACAGGAAAAAGAAAAATTTGCAATAGGGGCTTGACAGAACGCTGTAAATCTGGTAAAGTAAGTAGGCATTCGACACGGCGTAACGCGAGTGTCCACAAGGAGAGATGTCCGAGTGGTTTAAGGAAGCAGTCTTGAAAACTGCCGTACGGCAA
>CAVKCU010000048.1:0-8955 GCA_963654645.1 Clostridiales bacterium
CGTTCTTCTTCAGCAGGTCGTTGGTCATGTTGGTCACGGCGCGCTCGGCCTGCATGGCCTGCTGGCTGTGTGCCAGACCCAGCGCCAGCACCATCTGGTTCTTCCACAGGGGGATGGTGTTCACGATGGTGGACTGGATCTTTTCCGCCATCATGGTGTTGTTGTTCTGCAGCAGACGGATCTGGGGGCCCATCTGCAGGCTGATGTTGCGGGTCAGCTCCAGATCGTACAGCTTTTTCTCAAAGCGCTCGCACTGGTCGGCAAGGTCGCGGGCAGCCTGTGCATCCTCCGGCAGACCGGAAGCTTTGGCCTTGTCCATAGCCTGCTGCAATTCGTTGGCACGCACATCCGCCAGCTTTTTCTTTCCGGCAAGGATATACATACTCAGCTCCTTGAAGTAGGCCATATTCAGCTCGTACATCTTGTCCAGCATGGCGATATCCTTGAGCAGCTGCACCTGATGGGCTTCCAGCATGGACTGGATCTTTTCCACGTTGGTCTCGGTCTTGTCGTACTTGGTCTTGAGGGCATCCAGCTGGTTAGTCTTTTTCTTGAAGAAGCCCATGATACCCTTCTGCTGCTCCTCGTTGGCGTCAAAGCTCTTCAGCTCGCCGATGAGGTCGGTGATCATATCGCCCACCTCGCCCAGATCCTTGGTGGACACCTTGGAGAGGGCTGCTTCGGAGAAATCGCCGATCTTCTTCTGGCAGGCAGAGCCGTACTGCAGCACCTGCTGGCTGTTGGTGATGTCGATCTTCTGGGCAAACTGATCCACCATGGCCTGTTCCTCGGGGGTCAGCTTCACCTGTGCCTCCGGGGCAGGGGCAGCGGCAGGCTTTTCCTCCTGCGGCACAGCTGCCGGGGTTGGGTCCAGCGTCAGGGTGGGCACTGCAGGGGCATCCAGATCAAAGTTCAGGGTATTGTCAGCCATAAGTGATTCCTTCCTTTCAAAATCCCGAGGGGATATTCCAGTTTTACTTGCTCAGACCCTGCCCTTTCAGCATATTCTGCAAAACGGTCAGGTCTGCGGACAGGTCCATGCTCTCTGCCGCGTACAGGGCATCCAGCTGGTTTTCAAAGGCGGTGGCAATCGAAGCGGCGTTGTGCTCCACCTCGGCGCGGATGGCAGCGGCGTTCTCGCCCCGCACACCCTGTTTTGCAAGCTTTGCGTACTGCTGCAAAACGTTTACGGCGTCCGGCAGATAGTAGTTGGCAAACCGGCGCACCTGCTTTGCCTTGGCGGGGTTTGCTTCCACCGCTTCCACAATGGAGCGTCCCGCCTTTTCCATGCGGGTCATGGCGGCGGACAGCTGCGGGTCGGGCAACGCCTCGTTCAGCGCGTGCAGGGTATCCAGCTTTTGCTGGATATCGGTCAGCATCTGGTCCACATCCTCCACACCGGTGTGGAAGGGTACTTCGTGCTCCACCACCCGGGGCGGGCAGACCTTCTTTGCCACACCAAAGGCCACGGCGGCACCGCCCAGCGCCACCAGCAGCGCCCATAATTTGTATACCGGCAGCACCGCGCACAGCACCGCGAACACCAGCGCCATGGCGTAAAAGGGTAGCACGCTGGGCTTTTGGGTGCGGATGATCTTGCTCATGGTCATTTCTCCTTGTCCGGGGCGGTACACCCCTTATGATATCCATAATACAACGTCCGCAAAAAAACGCAAGTATCCCGCAAAAGAATTTACAGCCTTGTCATCATTTTGCGATCCAGTCTGCCAGCGCAGCGCCCCAAATCTCCTCCAGCCGGGCAGGGCTGCACGCAGCGTTGGCGGGGCTGGTGCTGGGCAGACGGACAGCCGGGATGCCGGTAAGCGGCTGCTGATATTTTGTGTAGATACGGTAAGCCGTAGCGCCGTTGCAGAACACCGCCCGGATGGGCGCTTTGCGCAGCAGCCCGGCGATATCGTTGGGCACCACATCCTTGATGGAGGCATCCGACGCCCCGGTGATGGTGCAGCTTTCCAGCGTATCCCACAGCGCCAGCCCGTGGCGCAAAAGCAGCTGCTTTTTGGCGGCGATATCCTCCCGCGCGGGCAGCGACTCCCCGGTCAGCGCTGCCAGCAGCGGCCAGAACCGGTTTTGCGGGTGACCGTAATAAAACGCCATCTCCCGGCTTTTGGGGCTGGGCCATGTGCCTAAGATCAGCGCCCGGCTGCGGTCATCGTATACCGGCGCAAAGCTCATAAGCTGCCGCCTGCACTTTCAATATTGCCCCATGCAGAACCAAGATCTTTGCCGGAGGGCTCAGCGCGGGGGCCATCGAACCACAGCTCCTCGATCAGTGCCGCCACGCCGTCCTCCCGCACGTCCCCGATGATCCGGCTGGCAGCGGCCTTGGCGTCCGGGGTGCCGTTTGCCATGCAGGCACTCAGACCCGCGGCTTTCAGCATCCCCACATCGTTGGCAGAATCGCCCACAGCCACGGCATCCGCCAGCGTAAGCCCCATCTGCGCGCACAGGTCGGCAAGCCCTACGCCCTTATCCATGCCGCCGCGCACGATATCATAGTAGCAGTAGCCGTCCGCGTTCTGTGCGCCCACCTGCATCCAGTGCAGACCAAGGTAGCCGTATTTTTCGTGGAAGCGCTCCACCTCCTGCGGCGGCATGGCGGCAAAGGCGGCGTGGGGCATATCCACTAAATGCCGGTCCTGATCCTCGCCGTCCACGCAGTCCAGCCCGGGGCTGTTCATCATCTGATAGCCCGCATGCAGATACTCATACTCGCAGTAGGCGTAATAGGCATCCCGGAAGTTGAACTGCAGCGGGTAGTTATAATCCTCGCAGAAATCCACCAGCACATACATTTCCTCGCTGGTAAGCGGATGCTCGGCCACCACATTGCCCTCGCGGTCCACCACGCAGGCACCGTTGCAGGTGATGGCGTAGTCGTACCGGATGCCGCCCAGCTGGTTTTTATCCTGGATGCCCGGATAGGAACGGCCGGTGCTGAGCACGAACTTGCCCCCGGCGGCTTGCAGCTTTTTTACCGCCTTTACCACCGCCGGGCGGGGCTTCGCCTCCCCAAAAGGCATCAGCGTGTTGTCGTAATCGCTTGCCAGAATCTTGTATTGCATGGTCATCTCTCCTGTGTGCATCGTTTTCTTCCAGTATAACACACTTTAAAGTCCAGCGGGAGAGGGGGAAAAGAAAAATGGGACACCGGAGCATCCTCAGACGCTCCGGTGTCCCGAAATCTAAAATACTTTTATCCTCAGGCAAACACCGCCACGACCACCTGCATGGCTACGCCCACAAAGGCACCGGCAGCCCACGTCAGGCCGGTGATGAAGAGGTTCTGCTTCCAAGAGGGGTTGGCGCGCCACAGCACAGCCAAGCCCACACCCGCACCGGTGCACAGCCCCGCCACAAGGCTGGAAAAGCGCAGCGCACCTTCCACATACAGCTGGGTCAGCAGTACGCTGGCGGCGCAATTGGGGATCAGCCCCACCAGAGCCGCCACCACCGGCTGGAAGAAGCCCATGCCGCCCAGCATCTCGGCGAATACGTCCTCGCCCACGCCTTCCACGATCATGCCGAACACCAGACTGAAAACGAAGATGAACACAAAGATCTCCAGCGTGTGGCGCAGCGCCGCCTGCCAGATGGGCTTTTCGTTGCCCTCGGCATCGCTGTGCTCCTCGTGGCAGTCCACCTCGTCCGCATGACCGGTGTAGCCGCCCCGCAGACCCTTAGGCAGCACGCCCCGCAGCACAAAATCCAGCACAAAGCCCACCGCAATGGCGTACAGCACCTTGATGACCATCAGGACAGCCAGCTTATCCCAGTAGGCAGGCATGGATACCAGCAGCGGAATAGCTTCATCGCTGGTGGCAAGATACACCGCCATCAGCGTGCCCAGCGTGATGACCCGGGAGGCATAGAAGTTGGACGCAATGGCGGAGAAGCCGCACTGCGGCACACAGCCCAGCACTGCGCCCGGCACTGCGCCCCAGCGCCCGCCGCCCGCCAGCAGCGCCTCGATGCGCTCGCCGTGGCGGTGCTCGATATACTCGATCAGCAGGTACGCCAAAAACAGAAAGGGCAGCATCTTGGCAGTATCCACCAGAGTTTCGCCCAGAACATCCAGAAACAGTTCCATAAATAATCGCTCCAAAGACCCGCAAGGGGTCGTCTCTCAACAATTTGCAATCAGCTTGCATTTTCGTGCAGGGATGATTATACACGATATCCTTCCCGATTGCAATACCAAATTGCAAATTGGTTGCAATTTTATGTTATGGAACGCTGCAGCGCGTAAAAAAGCCACCAGCATCTGCAAAAATGTGCAGATGTTGGTGGCTTTTGATGTCCTTACCCCTTCAGCGGTACAAAGCCCACAAGGTCCTTGACCACCTCGCCGCCGATGATCAGACCGGCTACCGAGGGCACAAAGGCATTGGAGCCCGGCACGGTGCGCCGCGCAGTGCACTTGCGCTGGGTGCCCGGGGGGCAGATGCAGTGGTACTTGCAGCTGATGGAGTCGTCCTCGATGGGGGTCATGGCAGGCTCCTTGGAGTAGACCACCTTCAGGTGCTTGATCTTGCGCTTGCGGCACTCGGTGCGCATCACCTTGGCCAGCGGGCAGACCGAGGTCTTGTAGATATCGGTCACTTCAAAACGGGTCGGGTCCATCTTGTTGCCTGCGCCCATGGAGCAGATGATGGGAGTGCCCGCCTCCTTGCACTTCATCACCAGCGCCAGCTTGCCGGTAACGGTGTCGATGGCATCCACCACATAGTCGTACTGGGTAAAATCGAAATCGTCCTGCGTCTCCGGTCCAAAGAAGCACCGGTGGGTGGTCACCTTGATGTTGGGGTCGATATCGTGGATGCGCTGTTCCGCCACATCCACCTTATACTGTCCTACCGTGCTGCGGGTGGCGATGATCTGACGGTTGAGGTTGGTCAGGCAGACCTTATCGTCGTCGATCAGATCCAGTGCGCCCACGCCGCTGCGTGCCAGCGCCTCCACCGTATAGCCGCCCACGCCGCCGATGCCAAACACTGCCACCCGGGCGTGGTGCAGCTTTTCCATAGCCTCTGCACCCAGCAGCAGCTGGGTGCGGGAATACTGATCCTGCATTTTGTTCTCCTTACTTTTCTACGCGGGTGATGGTGCCGCCGCCCAGCACCACATCGCCCTGATACAGCACGGCAGCCTGCCCCGGGGTGGGGGCACGCTGGGGCTGGTCAAATTCCAACCGGAAACCGTTTTCTGCGGGGTAAACGGTGGCCTGCTGCTCCGCCTGATGATACCGGGTGCGTGCAGTGACCCGCAGCGGCTCGGTCAGCGCCGGGATGGCGATCCAGTTCACATCCTCTGCGTAGATGATGCGGTCAAACAGCGCGCTTTCCGGCCCGATGGTAACGGTATTGGCCTGCATATCCTTGCCGCAGACGTACACCGGTGCACCCATCGCAAGGCCAAGCCCCTTGCGCTGTCCCAGCGTGTAGCGCACTGCGCCGCTGTGGGTGCCCACCACCTTGCCGCTCTGATCCAGAAAATCCCCGGCGGGGTAGTGCTTGCCAGTAAACTGCTCCATAAAGCGGGCGTAGTCGCCGTCCGGCACAAAACAGATATCCTGACTGTCGTGCTTCTGGGCGTTGATAAAGCTGTGCTCCTGCGCGATCTTTCGCACCTCAGTCTTGTGCAGCGCACCCAGCGGCAGACGGATATGCGCCAGCTGTTCCTGTGTGAGGTTATACAGCACATAGCTCTGATCCTTGCCCTCGTCCAAGCCCTTTTTCAGCAGCCAGCGACCGGTTTCTGCGTCCTGCTCCACCCGGGCGTAGTGACCGGTGACCACATACTCCATGCCGTGTTCCTCCGCCCAGTCCAGCAGGTGGCGGAACTTCATATATTTATTGCAGTCGATGCAGGGGTTGGGGGTGCCGCCTGCCTCGTAGACGCGGATAAATTTTTCAATGATCTGTGTGCGGAAGTCTGCGGTGAAATCCAGCACCTGATACGGCATATCCAGCGCAAAAGCCACCTCGGCGGCGTCCTCGATATCCTTTTCCGAGCAGCAGGTCTGGTAGCCGGACTGTCCCAGCGTTTCGTTGTGGGTAAGCCGCATGGTGATGCCGGTGCAGTCGTAGCCTGCCTGCTGCATCAGGCAGGCCGCTACTGAGCTGTCCACGCCGCCGCTCATGGCAATGAGGGCGCGGGGACGGTTTGCAGGGTTCTGAGTGGTCATAGATTCTCCTTCAATGCATTCAACATACTAAAGCAGTAGTATAATACTACCGCAGCATAAACCGCTTGTCAAGACGCAGAAATTTTCTGCGCCGCAGCCAGCAGCGCCGGTTTTTCGTTGGGGTATTCTGCACAGATGACGCCGTCCAGCAGCGCCTCCAGCACCCGGCGCAGCGCAGGCCCTGCCGGGATGCCCGCTGCTATCAGGTCGCGTCCATTCACCGCCAGCTGGCTCACCCGGCAGCATACGCCGTCTGCTTCCAGCTGCCGCGCCCGCTGCGCCGCAAGGGCGCAAGCCGGGGCAGCCTGCGGGTGCAGCGCCGCGCACAGCGCACACAGCCGCTCCACAGTGCACAGCCCGTATCGGCCTAAAAGCTGCCGAAGGTCGATGTCACTGGCGCGTTCCGGGGCGTGTGCAGAAGTTTCTCCGAGGACCGTCCGCTGGGGTGGGACCCTGCTGCCGCAGGCAGTAGGGCGGGCGATGGAATGGCCCGACTCGTGTCCGAGGAGAAAGCTTCTGCACACGCCCTCCCTTGCCGTTTCCCGCACCAGCACTGCGGTCTCCTCGATGCAGGCGTTGGAGCAGCGCAGCCGCTTGAGCACACGGCGGGTGTCGGCCTCGCCCAGAGCGCCCAGCAGCGCCGCCCAGCGCACCGGCAGGTTTTCCTCTCCCGCCGGGCAGGCATCCACCACCGGCTTTGCGGCAGCAAGCGCTTCCGGGGTCAGTTCCGGCAGCACCACCGCCAGCACGGCGGGTTCCAGATACGCCCCCGGCTGCGGGGCAGCCAGCAGTTTTGCCAGCTCCTCCTGAATGCGCTCGGCAGAGATGCAGTCCAAATGGGGTGCCAGCTGCCGCGCCGCCCGGGCGGTGGCTGCATCCAGCGCAAAGCCGAATCTTGCGGCAAAGCGGTACAGCCGCAGAATGCGCAGCGCATCCTCGGTAAAGCGCTGCTGCGGCTCGCCTACTGCCCGCAGCAGACCGTTTTGCAGGTCTTTTTGCCCGCCAAAGGGGTCTACCAGACCCTCAGCCTCATTATACGCCATGGCGTTGATGGTAAAATCCCGCCGGGCAAGATCCTCCCGCACGTCCGGTACGAACTGCACCGCGTCCGGGTGGCGACCATCGGTGTAGCTGCCCTCGGTGCGGAAGGTGGTGGTCTCGTACAGCCGCCCGCCGTATTTAATGGTGACCGTGCCGTGCTGCAAGCCGGTAGGGATGCACTGCTCTGTCCCGAACAGCTCCATCACCTGCTGCGGCAGGGCGCTGGTGCACAGATCCCAGTCGTGGGCGGTGCGCCCCAAAAGACTGTCCCGCACACAGCCGCCCACGGCATAGGCTGCGTAGCCCGCTGCGTGCAGGGTGTCCAGCAGGGCAGCTGCCCCGGGGTCAAGTGTCAACTTCATTCCTCGTTCTCCTCGTAATGCAGGGTGATGCGCTTGCCGTCAAAGCCGCATTCTGCCGCCGGGAACAGGCTTTGCGCCTGTGCAAGCTGCTCCTCCGGGT
This sequence comes from Clostridiales bacterium, assembly GCA_963654645.1. Taxonomy (GTDB): domain Bacteria; phylum Bacillota; class Clostridia; order Oscillospirales; family Ruminococcaceae; genus Faecalibacterium. Next base: position 7,712 of record CAVKCU010000048.1, read on the forward strand.
CGGTGATCATGGGGGAATAGTGCACCAGCCACAGCCGCTTTGCCCCGGCCTTTGCCGCCAGCGCCGCGCTCTGTCCAAAGGTGCTGTGACCCCACTGCGCCGCCTGCTCCTGCTGCTCCGGCAAAGCGTAGGTGGCATCGCAGAGCAGAAGGTCTGCCCCCTGCGCCGCCTGTTCCAGCGCCGGGCAGGGCGCACTGTCGCCGGAAAAGACGAACCGCAGCCCCTTGCGGGGTGCGCCCAGCACCTCGGCAGGCTGCACCGTGCGCTCTGCCAGCGGGACAGCCTGTCCCCGCTGCAAAAGCCGCCACTGGGTCACCGGCACGCCCAACGCCCGCGCCTTTTCGGGGTCGAACCTGCCCGCCCGGGGCAGCTCCAGCCGATAGCCCAGACTGCGCACCCGGTGCTTTGTTGCCACCGGCAGCAGTACCGCCCCGGCGGGCCATCCATCCGAAAGGGCATCCAGCGCCACCGGCTGCCCGGCGCGGCAGACCAGCGGCTTTACCGCATAGGGCAGCGGCCCGGTCAGGGCATATACCGCCCGCCAGACCTCCAAAAGCCCCTCCGGCCCCAGCAGCGCCAGCGGGCGGGTGCGTCCCTGCGCCCCAAGGGTCTGCAAAAGCCCGGGCAGACCAAAGATATGATCCCCGTGGTAGTGGGTCAGGCAGACGGCGTCCGCACGCATCAGGTTCACCCCGGCGCGGCGGGCGGCGGTCTGGGTGCCCTCGCCGCAGTCCAGCAGCAGGCTGTGCCCGCCGCACTCCACCACAGCGGCGGTCAGAGCGCGCTCCGGCAGCGGCATGGTAGCAGCCGTGCCCAGCAGTGTAATGGTCAGCATAAGCAGTTCCTCCGTGGTTCTTCCCTGTTATCTTACCACAAACCCCGCCGGTGCACAATTCTTTCTGCTGCGGCATAAGCTGGGCAGAACCTGAAAAAGGAGGGCGAGCCTATGCAGCGTGACCGCAGAAAACACTATTCCCCCGCCCGGCGTCCGGTGCTTCTGCGCCGGATGCTTTTAGTGCTGTGCATTCTGGCGGTGCTGTGGCTGGGGTACAGCTGCATGATGCCGCAGCTGCTTTTTTCCGCCCGGGGCACCATGATCTTTATGCCGGATCCGCCCTTTCGGGGGTAGCGGGACGATTGGGAATGCCCTCCGCGTTGCTCTGGGCATATTCAGCGGAAGAATTATTTTATATTTCGCGTTTGTCGCGCTCTGCGGAGCGCTCCAAACGCTATTTTCACGGGAG
>CAVKCU010000049.1:0-8945 GCA_963654645.1 Clostridiales bacterium
GATAGTTGAAGATGCCGTAGTAGTTGTTGTACATCCACTTCCACACCACGGTAACGGCAACAGAGCCGGTGACCACGGGCAGGTAGAACACACAGCGGAAAAGGCTTGTTGCCCACTCCGGCAGGTCTACGATGGCGGAGGACACCCACAGCGAGAAGATGCAGGTGATGGGCACCGACACGATGACGATGACGAAGGTGTTCTTTAATGCGCCAAGGAAGATGGGGTCGGCAAACAGGGTCTTGTAGTTTGCCAGACCCACAAAGATATCCGCGCGGTTCATGGTGGAGTCGAAGAAGCTGGTCACCACGCAGAGGATCATGGGGTAGATGACGAAGCCCAGAAAGAAGATCAGGCTGGGCAGCAGGAAGCAGTAGGAGGCGAAGGTTTCGCGCCGTACCAGCGCACTGCTGCGTTTGGGCTCTTTCATTGCCGTCTTTGCAGCCAAGAGGATCACCAGACCTTTCGTTTGAGAGTGTTTTTTCCGTAAAAAGGCCCCTCCCTCACCCGGAGGAAGGGGCCTTGCGGTTCAGCTGTGATACAGTTTAAAGAAACCGGCGCTTATGCCTCGGCAGCGGCGGCTGCGTTTGCGTTGTCCACAAAGGTCTTGACGGCAGTCTCGACAGCCTCGCCGGAGCCAACGCGCTGCAGCATGTTCCACCACTCGGTACGGGCAGTGGTCCAGCCCGGGGTGATCTGGTAGTAGTCGCCCAGATAGCCCATGAACTTGCTGTACTCGCTCATGACCTCGTTGCCGGCGTAGATGTCGCCCACGCTGGTGCGGACGGGGAAGTAGGTGGAAGCCAGCACGCTGTCCTTGACCTGAGAGGGGTCAGCAGCGATGAATTCGATAAAGGTCTTTGCAGCCTTGATCTTGGCCTCGTCGCCGTTATCAAAGATGCCGAAGCCCCAGATGCCGCCGCACAGCTTCGGGTCGCCGCTTGCGGTGGGGAATGCCATGGGGAAGATCTCGTCGCCGCTGTTGGTCAGGCCGGCGTCGTTGTTGTCGGTGTTCAGCTGCTGTGCGATGTTCCAGCAGAATGCCATCTGCAGGGTGCCGTTGCGGAACAGGGTGATCTCCTCGCCGCCGTTGATGGAGGGATCGAAGTTGACGCCCTTTGCATCGTACAGCGTCTGGATCGCCTTGATGTTCTCGGCAGAGTCGGCAGTGTACTTGGTGTGGGCTGCATCGGTAAAGGTGCCGCCGTACATGTTGTTGATGATAGCGCGGGTGCCCTGGTCGCCGCCCTGACCGCTGCAGTAGATGGCTGCCACGTTCTCGTAGCCGCCGTTGTACAGTGCGTCCACAGTCTTGAGGAAGCCGTCGGTGCTCCAGGTGTGCTTGTCGGTGTCGATGTACTGGTCAGCGCCCACTTCCTTGACCTTGGTCATGTTCACGGCCATGCAGTGTGCGGTCATGCACAGGGGGTACTCATAGTAGTCGCCCTTCTCGTTGTGGCAGGCAGACTCGACAGAAGCGTAGATGTCCTTCTTGGCGTCGTCGGTCCACAGATCGTTCAGCGGAGCCATAACGCCCTTGGCACCCCAGTTTGCCACCAGACGCTCGGGACCTTCCATGACCAGATCGGGTGCGCTGCCGCCCTCGATGGCGGTGTTCACCTGATCGTCGCCGTTGGTGTAATCCAGATACTCCACAGTCACCTTGATGTCGGGGTACTTTGCGTTGAAGCTGGAGATCAGGTTCTGGACGGTATCGTCATTGCCCCAGCCGCCGATGGGGTAGGTCCACAGCTTGATGCTTGCGCCGGTGCTGGCAGTGCTTGCAGCAGCAGAGGAAGCGGTGGAGGAAGCAGCAGTGCTGCTGGAGGAGGAACCGCCGCAGGCGACCAGTGCGCCGGCAGCGCCCAGAATACCGGCAGCCTTCAGGAACGAACGGCGGGAAATGCAGTTTTTCATGGTAGATTCTCCTTGTTCATTTTCTTCGACCCATCGGGGATCGTGCTCCGTTTTGCTTGTAGCGGCTGCTCGTGTCCGCAGCCGCTGTTTGTAGCCTAATTATAGAAAAATATTTTCATTTTGTCTATTCGTTCTTTTCATAAATTTTCATTTTCAAACCTAGCAGGCTGCACAAATTTGTGGGATATCAGAAAAAACACAATAATTTTGTGCACTTCACTTGTCAGAATAGTTACAAAACGGTACACTTTCCGCTGTCATATTGAAAACAACTTTCAGAACCAAAACTGTAAAAATGAAAAGTATTTTCACAATTTGAACCGTTTTTTCCGCAAAAACTGTGCCCTCTGCACAGAAGCGGCGGGTAAAATGTGGTCATTACGCCTCTTGCACAGCGGCGCAGTTTTTCTTATACTTTTATATAAGAAGGCAATCACCAAAACGGCGCCGGTGCACCGCCGGCAGCCGAGTGAGGAGAAGGAAGAATGTCTACGAATTTTTGGGAGCTGCTGCAGCAGCATCAGGGCGACCTGACAAAATCCGGCCGCACGGTGGCGGAATATCTGGTGCAGCACGCTGCGGAGGCACAGTATCTGTCCATATCGTCACTGGCCAGAGAGTGTCAGGTGGCTGAGGCCACGGTGTTCCGGTTCTGCCGGGCGCTGGGCTTTGAGGGCTACCACGAAATGCGCATTGCGCTGGCGCAGGCCAATGCCACCGGCGTGCTGGTGAACCAGCAGGAGCCCGCCCCGGACGCCGACACTGCTACTTTGTGCGAGCACGCCTCGGCGCTGTTTATGACCGCCATCAACGGCACCCAGAACGCCCTTTCGCCGCAGGCGGTGGAGCAGGCGGTGGCGCTGCTGCACAGCGCCCGGCAGGTGTTCTGCATGGGACAGGGCGGCAGCATGGCAGCTGCCAACGAGATCTGCGCCCGGTTTGCCTGCATCACCAACAAGTTCCGCGCCGTTGCCGACAGCCACATGCAGGTGATGGCTGCCAGCCTGATGACCGAGCAGGACGTGGTGCTGTTCGTCTCCTACTCCGGCGCCACCCGCGACCTGATGGAGACCCTGCGCACCGCCAAGGGCAACGGCGCAAAGGTGATCCTGATCACCCACTACGAGGACTCCCCCGGCGCAAAGCTGGCAGACCTTGTGCTGCTGTGCGGCGCACAGGAAAGCCCGCTGGACTCCGGCAGCATCCCCATCAAGGTGGCGGTGCTGTATGTTGCCGAGGTGCTGGTGCTGCGGTATATTCTGGACGAAAAGCCCGGCAGCACCGAAGCGCAGGAGCGCACCACCGAGGCGCTGGCGGTAAAGCTGCTCTGAGCGGCGTTCCCCGGCAAAACGTGTAAGCAAAAAAGGTGAAGTGATCAAGCGATCACTTCACCTTTTTATTTTGTCAGTATGTCAGCAGGGCGTCCGCGTCTCCGCCGGGGTCAATGCCAAAGGCATCGTCCAGCGCGTCCGGCTGGGCGGCGGGGTCAACACCAAAGGCAGCGTCCAGCCCCTCCGGCTGGGTATCCGGGTCCTCCGGCAGGGGGTCGGGGTCTGCGCCAAAGTCAGCGTCAAAGCTGTCGTCTATCCACTCCGGCGGGGCATCGGGGTCTGCCGGGTCTACGGGGTCAGGGTCGTCCCACACGGGCTTCTGGACGGCGGTCTTTCTCCACTGGGCGTAAAGGTCTACCGTTTCGCCAGCCCGCCAGTTGGTCAGGGGCACGCCGTTTACCCAGTACCATGTGCCTGTGCCGTCCTCCTCCGTGTTCCAGCCCACAAAGGCATAGCCCGCCCGCTTGAACATACAGGGGTGCACCGTTACGTCCGCAGCGCTGCAGTACACGGTCTTTACCGTTTCCGCAAGGGCATCCTCCGGCACAAAGTTTGCATGGTAGCGCAGGGCTACGCTAGCAGACGGTGTGGGGCTGCTCAGCCCCGGGGCTAAGCTCGGACCGGGCATGGGGGTGTCGGAGCCGGTGGCGCCAGTGTCGCTAAATACCACCCGGACGGGGTCGCCGATGTAACCATCACCGCCAAGATCACCTGTACTCTTATAGTAGTGAATGCCGGTTTGCTTTCCGGTCATATAGCTCGTATACGACGAGCCGCGTACAATCAGATTCCCAAACCAACCCGTTTCGAGTTTATCTCCCGGCGCAAGCGATTTCAGAACAACGTTCTCCATTGCATAATAGGGTTCTATTCCCTGCATTGTATCAACCGTATATTTTGCGCCGTAGTTCAGACCCACCTGGCAATGGGACCGTCCGATTACGCCAGCATTGGTGCCGCCATCATTTATCGTGACATTAAACGTTCCAAATGTCGGTACGCCCGCGTTTGTTGCGATTGCTATAACATCAAATGTATTGATATCTACGCTGATCACCGACAGCAGATACCGTCTGCGCTGGACCATCAGCGTGCGTGTGCCGCTTTCCAGCTCCGCTGCGCTGATCGTGCATTCCTCCGTGTAGTCAAAAGTATGACCATCTTCATCCGTGTATTTGTCTATCTTCCAGATCTTTCTTTCAAGGTCTATCCCATTTTTTATATCGTTATCCCCTGCGGCGCTTTTCGCTTCAGTGGTAGCCTTGTCAATTGCCGTAATCACATCAGGGTTGTCCAAATCCAGCGTCCAGCCCTTGCCTTCTTCCACCGCTTGACCTGTGAGCGTGAAGGAATATCCAGTCATCGGGCTGCCAAAAACAGGGTCTTTCGTACCATCTGCCGTGTAGCCCGTTTTATCCTCAAACTGCACGGTGATATCATAGCCCCAAATGGCGTAAAGTACACGTTTTTGCTCATCGCCCTGCGGTCTTGCAGCCATTTCGGCGGCGGTGTATTTTTCCCATTGGATAGTGCTAACGTTAGCACCCGGTTTATAAAGCTTACCTGTTGTAGGGTAATCGGCACTGGTGCTCCACCCGGCAAACGACTTGCCATCAGGGGCGGTAATATTCAGTTCCGCCGGGGTTTTCAGCATACCGGTTTCCTCATACAGCACGTTCGTGCGCGGCGGATTATCCTCATTTACATCTTCCTTGCCGCCTATACCGTCGTTGACCATATAGGTAATGCCCTTTTTATAGCAGGGGATGTAGCAATAGCGGACATTTCCGTAACTATCCGTGCCAGTCGGCGCACCGGTCATTTCGCCCGTATACACACGGTAGGTCGTCAGTTTATCGTTGCTTTCTTCCTTAGTTTGGGTATATGTCAGGTCGCCGTTTGCACAAATTTTAACATTGCCGCCGGGGGTATCTTCATCGTAGACATAGCCGTTTTTGACATGGTGGAAGCCCAGCTTAAAGTGGATGCCATAGGGGAATTTTCCCCAATAGTCATCGCCGTCACCCTGCCAGAACCAATCCGTCCAATCCTGTTCATCCACGGATACCTGCATATTCACATGGTCGCTGATTCTCCCGCCTTGGTTGCCGTTGGCGTATTCACCACCGTAATCCGTAGCGCCGTTCACATCCAGCCAGTACCATTTGTATTTTAAGTTCCGGTTGATAGTAACGTTCTTCTTTCCGGCATCATAGTCTGTGCTAGGCGTTATTTCCACCGGTGCTAAATCCTCCCAGCGGCGCTCATCTTCCCCGCCGTCATCCGTAGGACGGGGGCGCGTCCACCTCTGGGTAGTTCCTTCGGTACTCTTATATTCAAGGGTCACGGTATAATCCGGTTCAGCACCGGCTTCCACAACGCCGGTTGTTTCATCGTACACATTCACCGCGTTCACCGCGCGATAATTCTTGTCTCCATCGTTGTGCCAGCCGTCCTTGTTCAGCACCAGCTTTTGCTTATAGATGTTGATAGTATAGGTAACGCACAGTTTTTGGACATCAAAAGTAAAGGTGAGCGTATCGGAGTAAGTGCCGCTCATGGTAGCCTGTGCAGGCTGCGGGACTGTTATGGGAAGCGTATAAGAAGATCCCTTGACCCGCTTCATATCCTCTTCGGGCAATGCGCTTGGCGTCATTGTCGTTGTAGTAAAGCTGAGCAGATTCTCGCCCGTTTTATCGTCCGGATGGTAAAACCAGAAGCACTCAGTATCGATTATTTCCATATTCGGTTCTTGCGGCAGCTGATATGTAACTTCCGGCGTAGTCGTGCCCTCTGCTGCACCGTCATATTGCAGTTTCCAATCATTTTTCGATGCAATGCCGATATTCAGGGTACGGTACTGCTTCAGCTGTGCGGTTACCGGCAGCGTACCCTTATTATCCCCGCTATTCACCGTCACGGTGGTGGGGATGGTGACCTGATAGCCATCGGTTGCAAGGTCGCCGGTGACGTTGTTCCCTGCTGCGGGGGCAGCGTACGGCTCGTAGGCAAGCATTTCCTGCTCCGGCAGGGCGGGCGGCACATCGGCAAATTCCGGCGTTTGGGCAAGCGCAGTTCCACCCACCGCAAGGCACAGAGCCAGCGCAAACGCAAGGCCCAGCAGTTTTTTTGCACAGTGTTTCATCATGTGTCCTCCTTGTGTGGGGCGGATGCTTGGGGGGCGTTACCCCTTCCGTCAAAGCCTGCGGCTTTGCCACCCGCTCCCCACTCTGTCGCTGGCGCGACATCCTCCCCGACCGGGGAGAGTCTGTCCAAGGGGACGGCTTTTGGCGGTAACGGCAAAGCTTCCGGCATAGCGCAAAGGCGTCCCCTTGGGGGAGCTGGCGCGCAGCGCCTGAGGGGGTCCGCAAAGCTCAAAAAAAGGGAGAGGGAACAGCTCCCGTCTCCCCTTTGGGTTCAGGTATTATTTAGGTTGGGTTGGTGGGTTAGGTCAGGCGTTGGTAGCCTTTGCCTCAAAGGCAACCTTGCCCTCATACTCACCGGCAATTTCAGCATCGCCAGTGGAAAGGATAAACGTCAAATCCTGCTTATCAGCGTCCTTACCTGCATTGATTGTCAGAATCACGCTGCTGTTATCAAGTTGATTTCCCGGAGTCGGCGTTGCGGGGTCAGTCTCTGTGCCCCTATAAATTGCGTAAGGCACTTTGGCGATGTTATTGGCGATGGCACCCTTATTGGTCGTTTTCACATAAAAACCATCATTGGCATTATACATCGTAGTAGTGCTAGAAATCGAAATGGTCAGCTTCATGCCCGGTTTAAGCTTGCAATCAGCAACGTAAACGTTGCCAGACGTACCGCGATCATTTGTATCTGCTTTCTTATAGGCACCATCCTTTGCCTGGTTGGCGTCAACCGTACGCTTTTTATTCACGCCCGCATTGCTGCCAAAGTCAATCGTTGCAGGAATCGCCCACTTATATCCTTCGGTAACCTCGTACTTTACCGTTGTTTCACTGCTAGTATTGGGTTTAGTAGCACTTCCACTAACCTCAGCGCCGTGAATGTCCTCCGCAAACACCGGCATTGCGCACACGGAAACCGCCAGAGAGGCTGCAAGGAGCAGGGCGGCTGCTTTCTTCGTCAATTTCATAATCCTTGTTCGGCAATGGGGCCCGCAGCTGACGGTCAGCCTTGGATCTGCCTACTCCTTTCACACCGTATGGTTTGTTGATCCCCAATTCAGTTCTTTTTTATTGTCAACACTGCCGGTTTTGCCCGCCGCAGGGGGGGCTCAGCCCACGGTCAGTGTCAGCTTCACGATTCCGCTGTTGGTCTTGGTGGCGCGGTCCGAAAGATAGGGCTGGCACACCACATACGCCGGGTACTCGCCGGGGGCAAGGGCGCGGGTCATCTCCATCTTCTGCACGTACAGCCCGGGCGCTACCAGACCGGACTGGAACAGCAGCTCGTCGCCCTCCTCCAGATACAGCCCAAAGGCGATGTAATAGCACTCCTCCTTACCGGTCAGGGTCAGGGTGTGCTGCTTGCCGTCATCGGCTTGCACGGTCAGGGTCTTTTCGCCCTTATAGCCCTTGATGGCTTCAATGGTGTACGCCCCGGCGTCGTTTTTTTGAATGTCGAAATATGCAGGGTCGGCGTCCAGCACCTTGGTCACCTCAGCCTGAATGCCCGCCAGGCGCAGGTAATGGCTCAGCTCTGCGGTCTGACCGCTGTCCACCACCAGCTTTTCCAGCGCGGTGCCGTCAAGGCTTACCCAGTCCTCGTACCAGAGGTTCTCGGCAGGGTTATGGAACTCGAACCCCTGCGTGATCTTTTTGGTCTTTGCGGGGATGGTAAAGCCGCCCCAGCCCGGCAGGGTGACGTTTTTGCTGCGGTCGATGGGGGTCTCCGGCTTGACATACTGCGCCTGATAGGTCTCCATGGGCAGCGCGGACGCTTCGGACGCGTTGGCATCTCCTGCAGCGGGGTCTGCGGCAGACTTTCCGCCCCGCCCCGCACCGGACACCGCGATATAGCCGCCCAGCAGCACCACCAGTGCCGCCAGTACCCCGATGACCAGCTTGCTCATGTTTTTGTTTTCCATGGGCTTCACGCTCCCTCCCTACCCCCGGCGGGGTACAAAAAAAGGCTGCCCGACCTTGCGGGCAGCCTGTTATATACGAGCAAAAACCGGGCGTCCTCTAAAAGAGTACACCTACAGCTTTGGACGATTCCGGCACACGGAGGTTCTCCCCTCCAAACCGAAAGCAACCGGCTGGCATCATCTGGCACATCCCCAGACCTAAGCCCCTATGGCTTTGCGTCCTTGCCTTTCGGCAAGTTTGCCCAATAAATTGCCCAATAGTTTTCCTGATTGATATATTAATTTTTTCGACATTATTCTACCATCCCCCCCCCGGGTGTCAACCGGTTTTCCCGGTTTTTTCTTTATATTCTATGTTGTATTCTTTAGAAAAGCAGCTTAAACGTTTACTTTTATATAGTGAACGGCAGCTTTTTCTTTATATGTAAAAAGTTGGAAGGCTGACCCGCGCTGCGCGGCGCAGCCCATGGCAAGGCGGCAGTGCATGAGCTGCGTTCATCTTTTATGTGAATCAGGTGAAAAAGCAGACGGGCTGCATCCCTTGACTTCCGCCTTTAGGGGGAGTATACTCCGGGGCAGTGAAATATTCGGCTATGACGAGAAAGAGTACCCGGAAAGAATGCTGCAGA
>CAVKCU010000050.1:0-8670 GCA_963654645.1 Clostridiales bacterium
GGTCGATGATGCAGGAGATCTTGATCTCGCTGGTGGAGATCATCTTGATGTTGATATTGTTGTTGGACAGTGCCTCAAACATCTTGGAAGCAACGCCGCTGTGGCTCTGCATACCGGCACCCACGATGGAGACCTTGGCGCAGGTGGTATCCACGCTGACATCGCTGAAGTGTGCGCTGTCCTTCAGCACACGCATCGCCAGCTCAGCTTCGCCCTCGGCACAGGTAAAGCTGATATCCTTCTTGCCGTCGCGGCCGGTGGACTGCAGGATGATGTCCACGTTGATGTTCTTCTGTGCCAGCAGGCCAAAGATCTTAAAGCTCATGCCCGGCTCGTCGGGAACGTTGAGAATCGTGATAACAGCAACATCGGTGTCCTTGGCAACACCCTTGATCAGCATACCTTCCATGTCCTTTGTAACCTCCTTAACCACCGTACCCGGGATGGGGTTCAGGCTGGAGAGCACCTCCAGCTCCACATTGTACTTTTTAGCCAGCTCCACGCTGCGGTTGTTCAGCACCTGTGCGCCCAGAGATGCCAGCTCCAGCATCTCGTCAAAGGTGATCTCCTCCAGCTTGCGGGTGTTGCGCACCTTGCGCGGGTCGGCGGTGTAAACGCCCTCCACATCCGTGAAGATCTGGCAGCGGTCGGCGTGCAGGGCAGCGGCGATCGCCACAGCACTGGTGTCAGAGCCGCCGCGTCCCAGCGTGGTGATATCGTCCAGCTTGTTCAGACCCTGGAAGCCTGCCACCACCACCACACGGTTGCGCTCCAGCTCGGAGGAGATCCGCTCGGTCTCCAGCCGGGTGATGCGCGCCTTGGTGTAGGCACGGTCGGTGCGGAAGCCCGCCTGCCAGCCGGTCAGGCTGATGGCATGGCAGCCCAGCTCGTTCAGCGCCATAGCCAGCAGTGCGATGCTGATCTGCTCGCCGGAGGCCAGCAGCATATCCATCTCACGCGCCGAGGGGTTATGGGTGATCTCCCCTGCCTTGGCGATCAGGTCATCGGTGGTGTCGCCCTGTGCGGAGACCACCACCACTACGTCATTGCCCGCGTTGTGGGTGTTAGCCACGATCCGCGCAACGTTGAAGATACGGTCACGGTCCTTTACGGAGGAACCGCCGAATTTCTGTACGATCAACGCCATATCTTGTCACTCTCCTCTTTACGCCCCGCGCTTGCGGGGGCTTGCCGGGCGGAAGCGTTCTTGCACTTCCCTTACCCGTTTATCATTCCACGGTTGCGCCGGTGTTATCGGCATCCAGCTGCAACAGTGTAAATGCTTCACATCCGTCCAGACCTTCTAGCAGCTCCAGACCTTTTTCCAGCTTGGAATAGAACTTTTCGGCTTCGGCCTTTTCCGCCACAGCCATTACGGTGCTGCCTGCGCCAGAGACATACACAGCCTTTGCGCCGCACAGCCGCGCCATATCGAACACCTCGCGGGAGCCGGGCATCAGGGGCATCCGGTACTGCTGATGCAGCTTATCCTCGGTAGCAATGGACAGCAGGTCGTGCCGACCCTCGCAGAAGGCTGCGGGTACCAGCGCCGCACGGGACAGGTTATACACCGCGTCCTTATGGGACACCTCCTTGGGCAGTGCCGCGCGGGCTGCCTCGGTCAGCAGCTTGTAGTCCGGCACGATGGCGGCAAAGCAGAGGCTTTCGTCCACATTCCGCTTGACCGAATACACCTTGCCGTCCTCGAACACGCTGCTGGTCAGACCGCCCAGCAGTGCCGGCGCCACGTTATCGGGGTGTCCCTCGATGGCAGTTGCCAGCGTGAGCAGCTCCTGCGTGTTGAGTACATCGCCCAGCATCCGGTTTGCGCCCAGCAGACCCGCGATGATGCATGCCGACGATGAGCCCAGACCGCGCGCCATGGGGATGGGGTTCGTCTGGGTGATCTTGAGGGGCGGGATCTGCTTGCCCACTTTTTCGAACAGCCCCTTGGCGGAGCGGTACACGAGGTTCGACTCACCCCGGGGGATGCGGGTGCCGTCCGATGCCGAGATCTCCAGCACCTCACTGTCCTCAAAGGTGACCGTGTTGTACAACGTAACTGCCAGACCCAGCGCATCGAAGCCGGAGCCTACATTGGCGCTGGTGGCAGGGACCGAAACCTTGATCTTCATTGCCGCAGTTCCTTTCCGTTACACTTCCTCGGGCAGACGCTTGAGCACCAGCTTCACGCTGCCGCCCACAGCCTCCACCTTGCGCGCGGCCTCGGCCAGCGCACGCTCGTCGGCGCGCTCCACAAAGTAGGCGCAGCCCTCGTACCGCTCATCCACCACCTTGCCATAGCCGTAGATGGCTTCCACCACAGCGGGTGCAATGCCCGCCACACGCACATAATATGCAGCGGGAGCCGGGTCGGTGAGCATACCGTCCACCGGGTCTGCAGGCTGCCAGAACAGGCTGTCGTGCACCTGTGCGCCGTTTTTCAGCGCATCCACCACGTCTGCCACCACAGCGCTGGCGGTGGGCAGCTTGCCTGCGCCCTTGCCGTAGAATACCACATCGCCCAGCATATCGCCCTTGACCAGCACCGCATTGAACACATCGTCCACGCTGGCAAGCTGGTTTGCCTTGGGCACCAGACACGGCTCTACCCCGGCAGCCACGCTGCCGTCCTTGCCAAGCTTCATCCATGCGATCAGCTTGATGACGCAGCCCAACTTTTCGGCGCTGGCAACATCGGCGGCGGTAATGGCGCGGATGCCCCGGGTGGGGATGTTCTGGGGGTAGATCTGGTGACCGCACACCATGGAGGACAGAATGGCGATCTTGCGGCAGGCGTCGCGACCGTCCACGTCATCGCTGGGGTCCTTGGTCTCGGCGTAGCCCAGCTCCTGCGCGATGTGCAGCGCATCCTCAAAGCCAAGGCTCTCCCGCACCATTTTGGTGAGCATGAAGTTGGTGGTGCCGTTCACGATGCCCTCCACCTCGGTGATGACGTTGGCGGCCAGGCACTGATGCATGGGGGTGATGATGGGGGTGCCGCCGCCCACGGAGGCCTCGAACAGGAAGGCACAGTTGTGCGCCTTGGCCAGCGCCAGCAGCTCCGCGCCGTAGGTGGCCACCATCTCCTTGTTGGAGGTGCACACGCTGCGGCCGCTCTCCAGACAAGCCTTGACATAGGGGTAGGCAAAGCGGGTGCCGCCAATGGTCTCCACCACCACCCGGACCTCCGGGTCCTGCAGGATCACATCGATGCTCTTGACCACCAAAGGCTCCACCGGGTTGCCGGTAAAATCCTTCGGGTCCAGAATGTACTTTACCTCCACCGGTTCGCCAGCCCGGCGGGAGACGCTTGCGGCATTGCGGCGCAGCACCTCGTATACGCCGCTGCCCACCGTGCCAAAGCCCAGAATTGCAATTTTAGCCATACTCTCTTTCCCTCGTTTCCTGTTTTGTTACAGGTTATACCCACAGCGCACACTCACGACCATGCGCTGGCGCGAAAGCTTTTCGGTCAGCTCCTCCGGGGACATCTGCATGGTATCGGTGCGGATAGTGACCGCCACCAGCGCAGCCCCATTCTCCGGGGTGGACTGGTTGATGGTCACAATGCTGGCGCCTGCGGCGCTGATGCCTGCCAGAAGGCTTTGCAGCGCACCGGTCTCGTCCCGCAAGGTAGCCATGACCGTGATGACCTCACGACCGTTCTCGGAATCAAAGATACAATCCTTATACTTATAAAATGCACTGCGCGAAAGCTCCACGGCACGGGTCGCAGCTGAAATGCTGCGGGCTTCTCCGCTGGCCAGCAGCTCCTTGGCGCGCACCACCTTGAGAAAGACCTCCGGCAGCACCTGCGCATCTACCAGATAAAAACGGCGTTCCAACTTGTTCACCTCTCAAACACAAGTGTTCTTGTAGAAAATATAATAGCATCCGAACCCCTGCAATGCAAGAGCCCGGATGCTATTTTGTCACTTTGTCCAGTTTTGTCTTGTAAAGCGCACCCCGTCCTTGCCGGATTTTTCAGCAAAGGGGCGAAAAAGTACGATTTTAACCCTTATTCCGTATCCAGCGCACTGGTATCGGTGGGGATGACCGGCTGGGTGGGCACAGCGCCGTCTGTGTTCTCGGTAGAGGCAGCAACCTGCGGGGCTGCGTGGGAATAGGTGCAGGTATCGGGCAGGTCATCAGCACGGTAGTAGCCCACGGCAGTGCTCGGGCAGCCTGCACCGGCAAGCAGTCCACTCTGGGTGCAGTAGCGGCGTTCCACCACGCCTGCGGAGGCGGGGAATGCCTTATAGGGCAGGTCTGCCTGTGCCTGTTCCATCAGCGCCTTCCACGCGGTCACGCAGGTGCGGGTCTTGGCCTGCTGCTTGGTCAGGGTCTTGGTCATATCGTAGGGTGCGTCGTAGCCCCACCACACAGCGGTGACATAGTAGGGCGTGCCGCCCACGAACCACAGGTCCTTTTCGTCGCTGGCAGTACCGGTCTTACCGAAGGATTCCATGCCGTTGGAGTTGGGGTAGCGGCCGCTGGCGGTACCGACGTTGGAGTACAGGACATTCTTGAGCAGCCGGTTCATGACGTAGGCCGTCTGCGGAGTCAGGGCCTGATAGCTGGTGGCGTTGTTTTCCAGATAGATGTTGCCGTCCCGGTCCAGCACACGGGTGTACAGGTGCGGGGTGGTGTACTCGCCATCATAGAAGATCTGGAAAGCTGCAGCCAGCGCCATGGGGGTAACGCCCTTGGTCTGGCTGCCCATGACCATCTGCGCCAGACCCACATCGTTGGTGGGATCCAGCGTATTCAGCTGCAGGGTATTGTAGACGAAGTTGAAGATATTGCTTGCGCCCACAAGGTCACCCACGCGGATCGCGATGGTGTTCAGCGAACGGGCAAGACCGTTCCACAACGGGATATCGCTGCCATCGCCGTAGTTGCCGCCGTAGTTGCGCGGCCAGCTGCGCCATGCGTTGGGGTAAGCGCGGAGCTGCTTATCGGAAAGGCCCATCAGGCCGTTCTTGCGGCAGTAGTCCTCGTCCCGGATGATCATATCCTGCTTCTGGTACAGGGGGGAGTTGTTGAGCATGGTAGACCAGTTGACCAGACCGTACTCGATGCCCAGTGCATAGGCACCGATGGGCTTGATGGTAGAACCGGTCTGCCGCTCCACGTTGTAGGCGCGGTTCAGGGAAAGGCTCTTGGTCTTTTCACCCAAGCCGCCCACAATAGCCAGCACGTTGCCGTCATAATCCAGCGTGACCATGGCAGCCTGCGTGCGCACATTGCGGTAGTAGTAGACGGTGCCGTCCTCGCCGGTGCGGGTCTTGGGAGTGCCGTCTTCGTTGAACACCTGCACATCATCGTCCGAGATAGAGGTGACCTCTTCCTCATGCCAGCCCGCCGGGAAGTAGGCATCGTCGGTGTTCAGCATCAGGTTTTCCATCTGGGACTGCAGCTTGGTGTTGACAGTCGCCTCGATGGTAAAGCCGCCGGTGTAGAGCAGCTTCTGCGCCTCGGACTCGCTGATGCCCTCCTTAGCCATGATATCCTGCACGACCTCGCTGAACAGCGCATCGGTGAAGTAAGAGGTGACGGTGCTGGGCTTTTTGCCGCTGTCCTCTTCTGCCAGCACAAGGGGCTGTGCAGCGCCATTGCGGTAGTCCTCCTCGCTGATCACGCCCTGCTGCCACATATTGTACATGATGAAGTTGCGGCGGTTGATCAGGTTTTCGGGGTTCGTGTAGGGGTTATAGTTGGTGGGGTTTTTGGTAATGGAGGCAATGGTGGCGCATTCCCACAGACTCAGTTGGCTGACATCCTTATTGAAGTACTCGTTAGCCGCCGTCTGCACGCCCTGAATGGTGCCGGTAAAGCTGATGGTATTCAGGTACGCCTCCAGAATGGTCTCCTTGGAGTAGCTGCGGCTCAGGCAGAGGGCACGGTAGATCTCACGCACCTTGCGCAGTGCGCCATCGATGCCGCTGGCGCTGTTGTCATCGGTCAGATTCTTGATGAGCTGCTGCTCCAGCGTGGATGCGCCCTGCTTGGAGCTGTAAATGGGCAGCAGATACTCGTTGATCATTGCGCCGATGGTGCGCTTGAAGTTGACGCCGGGCTCTGAGTAGAAGTCCTTATCCTCGGTGCAGATGAACGCATACTGCAGGTTGGATGGGATCTGCTCAAGGTCCGCCCATACACGGTGGCTGTTGGAGGAGCGCAGGGTGGCATACTCCACCTGTGCACCGGTATCCGGGTCGGTAGCCACCACCATGCTGGACTGACTCAGCTGGATGTTGTCCAGATCCAGCAGGTCGCCGTCGTTGGCGGTAGCCTGCACCACATAGTACACCACGCCCACAGCCACCACACTGCCCAGCATGATGCCAAGGCAGAGCACCGTAGCAATGGTGCGACCGATGAACCGCAGGATGGGGTGCTTGCTCTTTTCCCTCGGCGGTTTAGGACTTTTGGGCGCCTTGGGTGCGCGGGTACGGTTTTCCGCTGCGGGGCGTGCCTCGCGGCGGCTCTGGGAAACATTGACCTTACGTCCCACCGGGCGGGCAGACTGCTCATCGCCGCTCCGATGGATCTTTCTCATCTCATTGTTGGAGATAGGGATCGCCTCCTGACATTTCAAGACTGTTGCCGGGCATTGCTGCACCGGGCTTTATCCACATCGTTTGTGACACGAAATTTCAAACTGCAATACCATATTATAGCACGCACACCCCAGCCGGGCAAGAACCAATCTTTGTGCGCCGAGCAGATATAAATAGTATAACACACTCCATTGCGGAAAGTACAGTGCCCGCGTGTGAAAATTGTCTGCCATCCGCCCAAATGGGGCATACTTACGGGAGAAGGGAGTGTTTTTTATGCGCAAGCTGTCTGTCTGCCTGTTCTACGGGCTTTGCGTGTTCACCATTGTATTCAGTCTGTTCTGGATGGCGCTGCCAAAGCTGCAGCTGTCCCAAAGCCCCGCCGGGTCCGAGACTGCCCCCTCCTCTCCCCTGAGCCTTGCCGCGCAGGCTGCGCCCCAGACGGATGCTGCCCGCTACTGCCTGCGGGACAGCGGCGGGCGGGTGGCAGTGTACACCTGCCGCGCCGACGGCACCCCGGGCACCCTGATCCGTGTGACCGGCATCTACACCAATCTTCTGCCGGAAAACGATGCTTTGCGCATCAAGCGCGGGCTTGTGGTCAACAGCCCCCGGGAGCTGGACCTGCTGCTGGAGGATCTGGGGGAATAAATACAATAGACCGCCACACAATGTGCAGCGGTCTATTGCGTTTAGATAACTTAAGCTTCCATTTCTTCCAGCGGCACAAGGTAGTCCTTGCGGCACTGCTCGTATTCCAGCATATAGTCCTTGCTGGGGCTGTGATGCATGATGTTTTTCAGGGTGTGGGAGTCGTAGTCGTCGCCGGCTTCCATGCCCACCATGCGCACTGCAATGTTGGAGCAGTGGTCAGAGATACGCTCGGCGTTGTTCAGCACATCCAGGAACACCACACCGGTGTCGATGGAGCAGATACCGTCCTTCAGGCGGCGAATGTGCTGGTCGCGCAGGCGCTCCACCATCACATCAATGATCTCCTCCAGCGGCTCCACCTGGGCAGCCTTCTGGGTATCGTCGTTTTCAAAGGCATCGTCCGTCAGAGCCAGAATGCGCTCCAGTGCAGCGTCCAGCAGCTGCAGCTCCTTTTTGGCGCTCTCGCTGAAGCTGGCTTCCTTATCGTACAGCTCCTCCGCCTTTTCCATGATGTTCACGGCATAGTCGCCGATGCGCTCGAACTCGGTAACAAAGTTCAGCAGCTCGGTCACCGCGTGGCTCTCGTCGTCGCCCAGCTCCTGATCGGTCAGCTTGATCAGGTAGTTGGTGATCTCCACCTCCATGCGGTCGATCAGGTTCTCGCGCACCTTGATGGCGCTCACGGTCTCCTCATCCATCTTCAAAAGCAGCGGCGCAGCCAGACCCACGTTGCGGGCGGCACGGCGGGACATCTTGATCACCGCATTCTTCGCCTGCTGCAGCGCCACAGCCGGGCTCTTGTACAGACGCTCGTCCAGCACCGGCATGCTCAGCTCCTGTGCTTCCTCCACGCTGCTGGGCACCGTGAGCATCGCCAAGCGGCTCAATACCCCGCTGCAGGGCAGGAACAGCAGCATGGCGCACACGCTGGACATGGTATGGATGTTTGCAATGGAGCTCTTGTTCATCACATCGCCCCACATGGGGATGCCGATGGTGAACTGCACCGCATAGACCAGCGCCAGCAGGATCACACTGCCGATGACGTTGAAATACAGGTGGATGAGCGCTGCCCGCTTACCATCCTTGGAGGAGCCGCCGATGGTGAGCAGCGGGGTGAACGCCGTGCCGATATGCGCACCCAGAATGATGGGGATGGCAGAGCTGAAGGTGACAAGCCCTGTGCTGGACAGTGCCTGCAGAATACCCACGGAGGCGGAGGAGGACTGGATGAGCACGGTGACCACCACGCCCACCAGAACGCCCAGAATGGGGTTGGTCATGGTGACGAACAGATCCTGAAAAACTGCGCTCTCCCGCAGGGGCGCCACGCCGGTATCCATCAGGCTCATGCCGGTAAACAGAATGCCGAAGCCCAGCATGATCTGACCGATGTTCTTCTTTTTGGCATTGCGGAGGAACACATAAAAAATGCAGCCAATAAACGCCA
>CAVKCU010000051.1:0-8554 GCA_963654645.1 Clostridiales bacterium
TTACCATCCGCCTGAACTTCCCCGCACCCAACGAGGAGCGCCGCAAGCAGCTGGCGAAGGAGGTCTCCAAGCTGGGCGAGGATGCTAAGGTGGCTGTGCGCAATGTGCGCCGCGACGCCATGGATAAGGCCAAGGCCATGAAGAAGGCCGGCGAGCTGACCGAGGACACCCAGAAGACCATGGAAGAAGATGTCCAGAAGCTGACCGATAAGTATATCAAGAACATTGATGCTGCCGTGGAAGAAAAGCAGAAGGAGATCATGGCCGTCTGATCCGCAGCACACAATAACAACTGGGAGGTGCCGTGCGCTGGTGGAAGGTGCGCGGCACTTTTTGCAGGCAGCTCTGCTGCCGGGAGGTATAAATGGTACACCCCAAAGAATTTGCCGGGGGGCTTTCCATCGGCATCATCATGGACGGCAACGGTCGCTGGGCGAAAAACCGCGGCCTGCCCCGCACCGCAGGACACAAAAAGGGTGCGGAGGTGTTTAAGGATATTGCCAACTACTGCGACGAGCTTGGCGTAGCATCGGTGTATTTCTATGCGTTCTCTACCGAGAACTGGAAGCGCCCGCTGGAAGAGGTGGGCGCCATCATGAAGCTGTTCGCCCAGTACCTTATCGAGGGCTTTGACTACAAGAACCGCAATATCCGCATCAAGTTCTTGGGCGACCGCACCGCGCTGGACCCCAAGCTGCAAAAGATGATGAACGAGCTGGAAGGGGACTCTGCCTGCAAGACCGGCATGACCCTGAACATCGCCATCAACTACGGCGGTCGCCCGGAGATCGTGCGGGCAGCGCAGCAGCTGGCTGCAAAGGCCGCAGCAGGCGAGATCCGCCCCGAGGACATCAACGAGCAGATGATGAGCGACGCCATGTACACCGCCGGACAGAAGGACCCGGACTTTATTCTGCGTCCCAGCGGAGAAAAGCGGCTGTCCAACTTCATGCTCTGGCAGGCCGCCTATTCGGAGCTGGTGGAGATGGATGTGCTCTGGCCGGACTTTACCCGCGCCGATCTGGATACCGCCATTGAGGAATTCAACCACCGCAGCCGCCGGTTCGGCGGCATTTGAGCGGCGCAGTATCCGTATTGCAAACCCTGCACCTAGGGTGTATCTGAAAAGTCGAAAATTTAGTCTATTTCTACAAGCACAGCTGGATTTTGCGTGAATCAGCCTTGAAATCCACAAAGGATTCCTGCGGCTATTTGCCTTAAATCCCGCTTGTGCTTGCGAAATATTCGTCATTTTCTTTGTTTTTAGATACACCTTAAGGTGCAGCCCCGGCAGATCCGGTACTTCCTCGGGTCGGAATGCATTGCCCTGCAAGGGGCTGCTGCCGGAAGAACAAAGGAGATCAAACCTATGAAAACACGCATTATTACTGCGATCGTGGGCATTCTGGTGCTCATTGGCGTGATGTTTACCTTCAACACTATGGTATTCAATCTGGTGATCGCAGCCATCACCCTGATCGCCATCCACGAGATTTACAGTGCCCTTGGCTTTGAAAAAAAGGACTGGCTCATGTACGCAGTGCTGGTACCCTACACATTGCTGGTCATGCTTTCCAGCTATACCGCCATGCGCAAGCTGGTCATGCCGGTGTCTTTTGTGCTGGTCACCTTTTTCGCCATCTATCTGGTGGTGCGCAACGGCACCATCAGCTACCAGAAGGCCAGCGGTCTTTTGGTGTTTTCGGGCATCGTGATCTTCTGTTTCTACTCCTTCATTCTGCTCAAGGAGCGTCTGCCGGTAGAAAAATTCGGCTATGACGCTGTTTTCTTCATTCTGCTTATCCTCTGCTTTGCATGGGGCGGCGATACTTGCGCCTACTTTGCAGGCCGCGCCTTCGGCAAGCATAAGCTGTGCCCGGTGGTCAGCCCCAAAAAGACGGTGGAGGGCGCCATCGGCGGCGTGCTGGGCACCATGGTGTTCGGCGTGGTCGCTACCCTTATCTACTCCATGGCGGCAAACCGCATGGAGGCGTTTACCCGCTCGAATATCGGCGTTTCCATGTATGTCATCATTGCATTGCTTGGCTGCATCGCCGCAGTGCTGGGCATCTACGGCGACCTGTTTGCCAGCGTAGTCAAGCGTCAGTGCGGCATCAAGGATTACGGCACCATCTTTCCGGGTCACGGCGGCATTCTGGACCGCTTCGACAGCGTAATGTTCATTGCGCCCTTCGTGACCATGGTCATCACCGCCGTGTTCTACGTCTGATACAGGGGAGGAAGCTATTATGTCTAAAAAAATTACGCTGCTGGGTTCTACCGGTTCCATCGGTACCCAGAGTCTGGATGTTATCCGCGCCCAAGGGTACGAGGTGTACGGTCTTTCTGCCCACAGCCACGTGGAAAAGATCTTGCAGCAGATCGAGGAGTTTCACCCGAAATACGTCTGCATGACCGACCCGGACGCCGCCGCAAGGCTGGACGCTGCGCTGGCAGGCAGGGCAAATGCGCCCAAGCTGCTCACCGGCCCGGAGGGGTTGAAAGAACTGGCTGCACTGGACGGTCCGGATGTGGTGCTGAACAGTGTGGTGGGCATTGCTGGTCTTGGTGCCAGCCTGTGCGCCATCGAGAGCGGTCATGACCTGGCACTGGCTAACAAGGAAAGCCTTGTCACCGGCGGTCATCTGGTCACGCAGGCTGTGGAAAAGCACGGGGTACAGCTGCTGCCTGTGGACAGCGAGCACTCCGCCATCTTCCAGTGTCTGCAGGATAAGGAGAGCGCCCCCAGCCTGACCAAAATTCTGCTCACGGCCTCCGGCGGCCCCTTCTTCGGGATGACCACCGCGCAGCTGCGCGGCAAGACCCGGGCGGACGCCCTCAAGCACCCCAACTGGAATATGGGCGCGAAGATCACCATCGACTCCGCTACCCTGATGAACAAGGGTCTGGAGCTCATCGAGGCCGTATGGCTCTTCGGTCTGCCGCCGGAAAAAATTCAGATCGTGGTGCAGCGCCAGAGCATCGTTCACTCTGCGGTGCAGTTCAGCGATAATTCGATCATTGCCCAGCTGGGTGTGCCGGATATGCGTATCCCCATCCAGTACGCCCTGACCTACCCCAAGCGGGTGCCGGGCGTAGTGCCGGAGCTGGACTTTACCACCCTGAAGCTGCTCACCTTCGATGTAGCCGACGAAGAGACCTTCCGCTGCCTTGCCGCCTGCAAAAAGGCCATCCGCAAGGGTGGTCTTGGCCCCTGCGCCGCCAACGGCGCCAACGAGGAAGCCGTTAAGCTGTTCCTTGAGGATAAGATCGGCTTTTTGGATATCGGTCGCTTGGTGGAGGCTGTCGTGGACAGCGACAGCTTTGGCGGTGACTATACGCTGGCAGACGTGTACGAGTGCGACCGCATGGCGCGCGCATTCGTGCGGGCGCACCTGTAACGCTTTATCAGCAATATACGGCCCGGCACTGTTTTTGTAATAGCTCCGGGGCGCTATAGGAGAACGAATGTCTTTTATTATCACCATCCTTGCCGCACTGCTCGTGTTCAGTGCGGTGATCGCCATCCATGAGTTCGGGCATTTTGCTGTGGCAAAGCTCTGCGGCATTCAGGTCAACGAGTTTTCCATCGGCATGGGGCCGGTGCTCTGGAAAAAGAACCGCAAGGGCACCCAGTACAGTCTGCGCGCCCTGCCTGTGGGCGGCTTTGTAGCGCTGGAAGGGGAGGAAAGCCCCGAAAGCCAGCAGGCAGAAGCTGCCCGCGCGGCACAGGAGCAGCCTGCACCGGAGGCAGAAGCGTCTGTGCAGCCCGCCGGCGTCCCCCTGAACGAAGCGCCGGTGTGGCAGCGGGTACTGGTCATGGTGGCCGGTGCGGTTATGAACTTTGTGCTGGGTTTTGTGGTGCTGGTGATCCTGATCGCCGCCCAGAACGAGCCCATCACCAGCAAGACCATCTACGCTATTCAGGACGGTGCTCTCTGCGGGCAGACCGGCCTGCAGGCGGGAGATCAGGTTTTGGCGGTAAACGGACGCCGCTGCTTTGTGGCAAACGATATCCTGTACGAGCTGGTGCGCACCAAGTCCTACAGCGCGGATTTCACTGTCCTGCGCAATGGTCAAAAGGTGCAGCTGCCGGGGGTGCAGTTCGACACATGGCAGGATGAGAAGGGCGAGACCCACATGAGCATCGGCTTTTCCGTCTACGGGCTGGAAAAGACCCCCGGCAACGTGCTGCGGGAGGCAGGCAACAGCGTGCTGTATTACGGGCGCATCGTGTTCACCTCCCTTGTGGATCTGCTGCGCGGGCGTGAGAGCATCAACAACCTCTCCGGCCCGGTTGGCATTGTGTCGGCCATCGGGCAGGCCGCCAGCTACGGCTGGCAGGATCTGCTGGAGCTGCTGGCGCTTATCACCGTCAACCTTGGCATCTTCAACCTGCTGCCTTTCCCGGCGCTGGACGGCGGCAAGGTGGTATTTTTGGTCATTGAAGGCGTCACCGGTCATGCAG
This sequence comes from Clostridiales bacterium, assembly GCA_963654645.1. GTDB lineage: Bacteria > Bacillota > Clostridia > Oscillospirales > Ruminococcaceae > Faecalibacterium. The sequence goes on from CAVKCU010000051.1 coordinate 4,469, forward strand.
TGCCGGAAAAACTGCAAAGCGTGCTCACCCTTGCAACCTTCGGGCTGCTGTTCGGGCTGATGCTCTTTGCAACCTACAACGATATTCTCCGGCTCATCACCGGGACAGTATAAGAAAGGGGAACCCTTATGCGGCAGAAAAAACGCGAAGTGAAGATCGGCAATGTGACCATCGGCGGCAGCAATCCCATTGCGGTGCAGACCATGCTCAATGTGCCGGTGGAGGACATCGAGGGCAATGTAGCGCAGGCTAAGCGGTGCGAAGCCGCAGGCTGCCAGATCCTGCGGGTGACCTGCCCCAGTCCGGCAGATGCAAAGTGCATCGAGGCCGTCAAAAATGCAGTGAATATCCCCATCGTGGCGGATATCCACTTTGACTACAAGGCTGCGCTGGCGTGCGCAGACGTAGGCGTGGATAAGATCCGCATCAACCCGGGCAACATCGGCGACGATGACCGGGTAAAGGCGGTGGTGGATGCCTGCCAGCAGAAGAACATCCCCATCCGCATCGGTGTCAACGGCGGCAGTCTGGAAAAGCACATTCTTGCCCGCTACGGCGCCCCCACCCCGGAGGCGATGGTGGAAAGCGCTTTGTACCATGTGCGGCTGCTGGAAAAGTTCGATTTTAACAACATCGTCATCTCCATCAAAAACTCCAATGTGCCCCGCATGATGGAGGCTTACCGCCAGCTCAGCGCCGTCACCGACTACCCGCTCCATGTGGGCGTCACCGAGGCCGGCACCTATCAGATGGGTCTGCTGAAAAGCGGCATGGGCATCGGCGGAATGCTGCTGGAGGGCATCGGCGACACCATCCGCGTGTCGCTGGCTGCCGAACCGGAAAAAGAGGTGGAGGCAGGCTTCAACATCCTGCGCGCTGTAGGCTTCCCCGTCACCGGACCGGAGGTTATTACCTGCCCCACCTGCGGTCGTACCCAGTACCCCTGCACCGAGATCGCCAACGAGGTGGAAAAGCGGCTGCAGGGCTATAAAAAGTCCATCAAGGTGGCTGTGATGGGCTGCGTTGTCAACGGTCCCGGCGAGGCGCGCGAAGCCGATATCGGCATCGCAGGCGGCAAGGGTGAGGCCGTGCTGTTCATCCACGGTCAGCCCATCAAAAAGCTGACCGGCGATAACATTCTGGATCAGTTCATGGACGAGATCTATAAACTGTAAGACGGGAGCGTTTTATGGCACTGCAAAACAAACTGGGGCTGACCGATGAGGTCGCCCTTGCCCGCGCAGAGGAAAAGCTGAGCAAGCAGAAGGCGCTTGCGCTTTACGATACCGGAGTGCTGGATACCTTTCCGGTAGGCACATTTGCAGGGCTTGCAAGGATCCATGCGTATCTCTTCGGGGAGATCTACGAGTTTGCCGGGCAGCTGCGCACCGTGAATATCGCCAAGGGCAATTTCCGGTTTGCACCGGTCATTTATCTGCACGCAGCACTGGAGGGCATCGACGCTATGCCCCAGTCCACCTTTGACCAGATCATTGAAAAGTATGTGGAGATGAACGTTGCACATCCCTTCCGGGAGGGCAATGGTCGCAGCACCCGCATCTGGCTGGACTGCATCCTGAAAAAGGAGCTGCATCAGGTGGTGGACTGGAGCCGTGTGGACAAGGAGGATTATCTTCTTGCCATGGAGCGCAGCCCTATCAGAGATCTGGAAATCAAGACCCTGCTGCGTGCAGCCCTGACGGATAGAATCAATGACCGCGAGGTGTATATGAAGGGCATTGATGCAAGCTACCATTACGAGGGCTATCAGGTCTATAAAACGGAGACCCTTGCGCCGAATTGACACAAAACTTTCCCTACTGCCACACCCGCAAAAACGGGTGCGGCAGTTTGTGCTGTAAAGAACCCACCAAAAAGGAGTACCATTTGTGAAACCACTTGTTTCCCAGCTGTGGCCGCAGTTTATGGCGGACCCGGATTTTGCGGCCTGCTTCGGGCAGGTGATCGTGGAGCACGCCCGGATGCTGCGGCAGGACCGGCAGGTCGAGTTTACCCTGCGCAGCGCCGCGCCGCTGGATCAGAACCTCTGCGCCCGGCTGCTGGCTTCCCTGCAGCCGGACTATGAGGGCTTTGAGCTGAAGATCAAAAACCTGTTCGGCTATGCCATGCTGGACGAGCACACCCTGCGCACCCTTTTGGAGGATATGAAGCGGGACGGCGTGCCCATCAACGGCTTTCTGGACAGGAGCAGTATTTCCATCACCGGGCAGAACATCACGGTGGGGGTATGCCACGGCACAAAGTTTTTGCAGGAGATGGGCTTTGAGGAGCTGCTTGCAAAACGTATTGCCGAGCACACCGGCGTTACCCCCAAGGTGACGCTGCAAAGCGCAGTGACTGCGGCAGAGCAGCATCAGATGGAAGAAAAACTGGAGCGCAAGATCGCACCACTGGTGGTCAAGTTTGAGAAAAAGAACACTGCACCGTCCATCAAGGTGGAGGGGCTCAACCTGACCGACAAGCCGGTCACCATCTTCCACGGCAAAATGTTCACCCCCAAAAACCTTACCCCCCTCAAGGATTTGGGCGGCGAGGGCGGCAAGTGCATGATCTGGGGCGACGTGTTCTTTACCGAGGTCAAGGGCAACTACCGCAAGATCTACACCGTGTCCATCACCGACTATACCGGCTCGATCAACCTGAAGGTCCGCGCACAGGAAGGGGAGGACTGCTCCAAGTGGGAGAGCATTGGCAAGGGCAGCACGGTCATCGTGCGGGGCGATTGCTCCTACGATAAATACGAGCACGACTACATCGTGTACCCCTACGATGTGCTGATCGTGGAGCGCAAAAAGCGGGAGGATACCGCCCCGGAAAAGCGGGTGGAGCTGCATCTGCACACCAAGCTTTCCAGCATGGACGGCTTCTGCGACCCCGGCGGCATCGTCAAGCTGGCGCACCGCATGGGCCACCCCGCCATTGCCATCACCGACCACGGCGTGTGTCAGGGCTACCCGGAAGCCATGCTGGCTGCGGATGATATTCACAAAAAGGACCCGGACTTCAAGCTCATCTACGGGTGCGAAGCCTATTTTGTGGACGACATGGTGCCCTGCGTCTACGGCGTAAAGGATCAATCGCTAGACGGCGAATTTTGCGTGTTCGACACCGAGACCACCGGTCTTGACCCCGGGGTGGAGTACCTTACCGAGATCGGCGCGGTCATCATCCGCAACGGCGAGGTGGTGGAGGAGTTCGACACCTTTGTCAAGCCCGGCAAGCCCATCACCCCCAAGATCACCGAGCTGACCGGCATCACCAACGAGATGGTAGCGGATGCGCCCGGCGAAAAGGAAGCGCTGGAAGCCTTTCTTGCCTTTGCGGGCGACCGCATTCTGGTGGGTCACAACGTCCACGCCTTTGATATGCGCTTTTTGCGGGCAGCCGCCAAGCGCAGCGGCATCAAGCTGGAGCCTACCTATATCGATACCCTGACTATGGCGCAGACCATGTACCCGGGTCTGCACAATTATAAGCAGGGCACCATCAACAAGCATCTGGAGCTGCCCACCTACGAAGCACACCGCGCCTGCGAGGACTCCGCTGCACTGGGACGCATCTTCTGCGTAATGCTGAACGACCTTGCGGAAAAAGAGGTGACGAAGGTCAGCGAGATCAACACCGGTCTTGGCGGCAACCGCGAGGTGCTGAAAAAGAAATACTACCACCTCATCATTCTGGTCAAAAACCAGATGGGTCTGAAGAATCTGTATAAGATCGTCAGCGAAGCACACGTCAACTACTTCTTCAAAAAGCCCCGCGTGCCCCGCAGCCTGCTGAACAAGTACCGGGACGGTCTGCTGCTCACCAGCGCCTGTGAAGCAGGTGAGCTGTACCGCGCCATCGTGGACGGCACCAGCTACGAGGAGCTGAAAAAGATCGCCGCCTATTACGATATCCTTGAGATCCAGCCGCTGGGCAACAACGCCTACATGGTGCGGGACGGCAAGGTGGACAGCGAGGAGCGGATCAAGGAGTTCAACCGCACTGTCATCAAGCTGGGCGAGGATCTGCACAAGCCGGTCATCGCCACCGGCGACGTGCACTTTACCGAGCCGGAGGATG
>CAVKCU010000052.1:0-8532 GCA_963654645.1 Clostridiales bacterium
ATTCCCTCGCGCCAGTGTCCCTCCCCGTGTTGGGAGGCTCAAGATGCACTGGTGTTCTTGTTAAATTATAAAAATCGCCCTCTCAGACGCTGCCGCGCCAGCTCCCCCAAAGGGGGAGCCAAGGCGTAACGGGCGGATTCTTGCCTCTCCCATTGGGAGAGGTGTCACCGCCAGGTGACGGAGAGGGCGAGATTCTTATTTAAATATTGCCAAATTCGCTCAGCTTTAATTCCTCATTATGGGTTTCTGCCCAGCGGATGGCCCAATCGGAGGTGAACAGGAGCAGGCGGCTGCCTTTCATGTCCTCCACAGCCTTGGTGTCGCTGGTCAGGTCGAGATCACGCAGGTTGTAGGTGTCCGGGTCGTTCTGGATCCAGCGCAGCTGCTCGAAGGGGAGCTGCTGCATCCGGATCTCCACGTTGTACTCGGTGTTCAGGCGGTACTCCAGCACTTCCAGCTGCAGCACGCCGACCACGCCGACCACCACTTCTTCCATGCCGCCGCCCACTTCGCGGAAGATCTGGATGGCGCCCTCCTGGGCGATCTGCTCCATGCCTTTCACGAACTGCTTGCGCTTCATGGTGTCTTTCTGCTCAATGCGGGCAAAGTGCTCCGGCGAGAACGTGGGGATGCCCGCAAACTGCACTTTCTTTTTGCCGGTGCAGAGGGTATCGCCAATGGAGAAGATGCCCGGGTCAAACAGGCCGATGATATCGCCCGCGTAGGCCTCGTCCACAATGGCGCGGTCCTGTGCCATCAGCTGGGTGCCGGTGGCCAGTTTGATGTTCTTGCCCTCCTGGACGTGGTAAGCCTCCATGCCGCGCTCGAACTTGCCCGAGCAGATGCGCATGAACGCGATGCGGTCACGGTGGGCTTTGTTCATGTTGGCCTGGATCTTGAAGATAAAGGCGGAGAACTCATCGCGGCAGGGGTCCACGGGCTCATTTGTCAGGCTGTCCACGCGGGCCAGCGGGGTGGGGGTCAGCCGCAGGAAGTTTTCCAGGAACGGCTCCACGCCGAAGTTGGTCAGCGCCGAACCGAAGAAGACGGGGCTCAGCTCGCCTTTCAGCACTTTGTCGAGGTCAAACTCCTCGGCAGCGCCGTCCAGCAGCTCGATCTCGTCCACCAGCTGCTGGTGCAGGTAGGGGGTCAGCAGCTCGTCCAGTGCGGCATCGCCCAGCTCGGCCTCGGTCTCCTCGACCTTCTTGACGCCGTTGGCGCGGCCGTCGCTGGAGAACGCCAGCACCTTGCGGGTGTTGCGGTCGAACACGCCCTTGAACTCCTTGCCGCAGCCGATGGGCCAGTTCATGGGGTAGGTCTTGATGCCAAGGATCTCCTCGATGTTCTCCATCAGCTCAAAGGGGTCGCGGGCTTCGCGGTCCATCTTGTTGATGAAGGTGAAGATGGGGATGTGGCGCAGGGTGCAGACCTTGAACAGCTTGATGGTCTGGGCCTCAACGCCCTTGGCGGCGTCGATGACCATGACGGCAGAGTCTGCCGCCATCAGGGTGCGGTAGGTATCCTCCGAGAAGTCCTGATGGCCGGGGGTGTCCAGAATGTTCACGCACTTGCCTGCGTAGTTGAACTGCAGGACAGAGGAGGTGACGGAAATACCACGCTGCTTCTCAATGTCCATCCAGTCGGACACGGCGTGCTTTGCGCTCTGCTTGCCCTTGACGGAACCAGCCTGATTGATGGCTCCACCGTACAGCAGCAGCTTTTCGGTAAGGGTAGTCTTACCTGCGTCGGGGTGGCTGATGATGGCGAACGTCCTGCGGCGTTCGATCTCTTCACGATTTGTCATAGATCGTAGTTTCTCCTATAAAAATTGCCTTTGCAAGGCAGAGAATGAATGGCAGACAGATGCTGTCTTACATGGGAGCCTCCATCCTGCTTTCTGAAAAACCCTCTCCGGCCTGCTGTCAGCCGTGACGGAGAGGGTTCCTGTTTTTACACATACGCACCTTATTCTATACGAAAACGCGTGATAATGCAAGGGTTTTCGTTATTTTTTCAGGATCAGGCAGGGCAGAGGGGCAGTTTCGGCCCAATTGGCAAAATCACACACCAGAACGGTGAAACTTTTGAGCGGAAGTTCCTGAAGAAAGCGCAGCACCGCCTGTTTTTCGTCTGAGCCGATGACTGCTCCGCTGTACAGGACGGCGCTCACGATGCCGCCGGGGCGCACCGCCTGCAATGCCGCCTGCAAGGCGGGAATGCTGCTCTGCGCGGTGGAAAATACCCCGTGGTCCGCCCCCGGCAGCCAGCCGAAGTTGAACATGACCGCATCAGCGGTGCCGGGCTGCACATACTGTAATAGGTCGGCATGGCTGCCACAGATAAGGCTGTACCGGTCGGCGGGCACGCCCGCCTGCTCCAGCCGGGCGCGGGTGGAGCGGATGGCCTCGGGCTGCACGTCAAAGGCCAGCACCCGCCCGGCGGGGGCGGTCAGCCCGCACAGAAAGGCGGTGTCGCCGCCGTTGCCGCAGGTGGCGTCCACGCACAGCTGCGGGTGCACCAGCCGGGCAGCTAAAAAGTCCTGCACAAATTTTACCGCCGTTAAGTCCGGGGTGCGGCGGCGCACCAGCTGCCCGCCCTCGGCGGCAAAGCCGAATTTGCCCCAGAAGGCAAGCTCGGCGGCGTTTTCCGGCAGCGGGGCGGTAAACACGGTAGCGGCTTCCCGGTCATAGCCGCCAAAGCTGCGCAATACTTCTTTTAACAGGTAGGAGCCGTAGCCCTTGCGCCGCCACTGGGGCAGGATGCACAGAGCGGTAAGCTGTGCGCCCTTGGGGGCGGGGGAGAGGGCGCACTCTCCGATGCAGTCCTTTTCTTTATACAGGGCAAACCCCTGTTCGGTGCGGCGCAGTTCCATAAAAAGCTCCTCCTTGACGGGCCGATGTTCTTCCCTTACAATAGCAAGCGGAAACGCTGCTGTCAAGGGCGGAAAAGCAGGACCGCATTTCACATATTCTTCACGGCGCAAGCGATTCATTTTCACATTTGACGGTTACAATAGGGACAGTTCAAAGGAACAGATGTCCCTTCGGACCGGCCTTTGAGGGAAGGATGTAGTAACATGGAAAATGAGAACAAGTGGGAATACGATTATTCCGCTTCCAATAACGAGACCGGCTACCCCAACGTGGGCAGCAGCGGCATGAACACAGCAAACCAGTATAACGAGCCGGAAGCACAGCCCGTGCGCCCGGCGTATACCGCCCCGGCAGACGGCGGCAGCGTGCCGCCCACCCCGCCGGAACAGCCGCAGTACAGCGCCCCGGCGCAGCCGGAAAAGCCCCGCCGCAAAAAGAAGAAGTTCAATGGCGGAAAGCTGGTGCGCAGCGCCGTGGCGCTGGTGCTGGCAGCAGCCATGGGCTTTGCGGGCGGCTTTGTGGGTGCAAAATACGGCGGCGGCAGCAAGGTGGTCATCCAGCAGGTGGAGCGCCCTGCCAGCTCTGACAGCAGCACCGACAGCACCGGCAATTCCATCAGCACCACCAGCAGCACCGGTCTGAGCACCGCACAGGTGGCAGAGCTGGTCAGCCCCAGCGTGGTGGTCATCACCACCGAGCAGGTGGTCTACTCCCAGTGGTCGTGGTACGGTCAGAGTCAGGTGGAGAGTGGCGCCGGCAGCGGCGTCATCATCAGCTCGGACGGCTATATCCTCACCTGCGCCCATGTGGTGAGCGGTGCATCCAACATCACCGTGAGCATCGGCGATAAGGATTACCCCGCTACGCTGGTGGGCGAGGATACCACCAGTGACATCGCCGTGGTCAAGATCGATGCCACCGGTCTGACCCCCGCCACCGTGGGCAACAGTGACGACCTGAAGGTGGGCGAGAGCGTCATGGCTGTGGGCAACCCCTTGGGTGAGCTGGGCGGCACCGTGACCAGCGGCATCGTCAGCGCACTGAACCGCAGCGTCAGCATTCAGGGCACAAGCTCTGTCAACACCATGTCCCTGATCCAGATGGATGCCTCCGTCAGCCCCGGTAACTCCGGCGGCGGCCTGTTCAATATGAACGGCGAGCTGGTGGGCATCGTCAATGCAAAGTCCTCCGACAGCGATGCCGAGGGTCTGGGCTTTGCCATCCCGGTGAATGACGCCGTCAAGGTGGCGCAGGAGCTGCTGGAGAACGGCTATGTGACAGGGCGTCCCTATCTGGGCATCAGCTACTATGCCGTGACCGACGCCCAGACCGCCGCCCAGCTGGGCGTGAACGCCTACGGTGTCTACATCGTGGAGGTGGTCAAGGGCGGTCCTGCCGACAAGGCAGGTCTGCAGGCAGGTGACCGCATCGTGAGCGTGGACGGCAGCGAGGTCGCCAGCCAGAGCGACCTTGGCACCCTGATGCAGAACCACAAGGCCGGCGACACCATTGAGATGACCGTCGCGCGCGGCGGTCAGATGCAGACCGTCACCGTCACCCTTGGCGAAAAGGGCGCGGATAATAGCTGAAAATAGCAAAAAGGCTGCTGCACGGAATGTGCAGCAGCCTTTTTTGGTTGTGGGGATACCCTCGGGAAGCGGTTTCGCCCTCTCCGTCTGCTCACTACGTTCGCAGCCACCTCTCCCAAAGGGAGAGGCAAGAGCACTGCCGGAAGCTTTCTCGTGGCACCTCATGCTTTAGTGATGAACTTTACGGCTTGGCTCCCCCTTCGGGGGAGCTGGCGCGGGAGCGCCTGAGAGGGCTCTTTATTTACACCGCCCCCAAAATGGTCGCGCTATACGGCGCAAGGGGGGCATTGCCGGTAAAAATGCGGCTGTTTCCGCGCCACAGGCTGGAAGAAGTGCCATCGCTCAGCAACTTCCACTGCCCGGCGGGCAGGGAGACGGTGCAGGTGGTGTCGGTGGGGTTATAAAAGACGCACAAAGCGCTCCATGCCGCGCCGTCTCCCCAGACGGCGGGCAGTGTCCAGCCCACCAGCGGCTGTTCCAGCGCAAAGAACTGCAAGGCCTCCGGGGCGTGACGGTCGGTGCTGCCCAAGCGGGGAAAGGCCGCCCGCAGCGCCAGAAGCCCCCGGTAGTAGTCCACAAGGGCGTGGTACTGCTCGGCGCGGTTCCAGTCCAGCCGGTTCAGGGCGGGAGAGGAGCGGTAGCTGTTGCCCACGCCTTTTTTGGTGCGGGCGAACTCCTCGCCCGCCTGCATGAAGGGCAGACCGAAGCTGGTCAGGTAGATGCCCGCCGCCAGCCGGTTCTGCGCCAGCGCCACGGTGTCCCGGGCGGTGAACTCCGGCTTTTCGTAGCGGACGCAGAGCAGCTTGTCCCACAGGGTAAAGTTGTCGTGGGCAGAAACGTAGCTCACGATCTGGCTGGGCGCGTGGGGCGGCAGACGGTCGCTGCGGCACCATGCCGCCACCGCCCCGCCGATATCCCAGAAGCTGCCGGGCTTGCCCTCCACATAGCCCGGCTCCCGGGCATCGAAGCAGCCGCCCTTGATGGCGTCCCGGGTGTCATCGCAGAAGATGCCCACCCGCTCGTTGAGCATGGCGAGGTTGGCTTTGTTGGCTTCGTACCGGTGCAGCTGGCTGGCACCGCCCTGCCACGGCTCGCCGTACAGCAGGATGTCCCGCCCGCCGGGCAAGGCATCCAGCGCAGCGCGCACCGCGTTGATGCTCTCGGCATCGTACAAGCCCATCAGGTCGAACCGGAAGCCGTCGATGTGGTACTCCTTCGCCCAGTAGAGGATGGAGTCGATGAGGTAGCGCCGCGCCATGGGGCGCTCGCTGGCAAACTCGTTGCCGCAGCCGCTGCCGTTGGAAAAGCTGCCGTCCGGGTTCTGACGGAAAAAGTAATAGGGCACGGTATTGTTCAGGGGGTTCTCGGTGCGGTAGGTGTGGTTATACACCACATCCATCACCACCCCGATGCCCGCCGCGTGGAGGGCGGCGATCATCTCCCGGCACTCCCGGATGCGCACCTCGCCCCGGGTGGGGTCGGTGGAGTAGCTGCCCTCCGGCACGTTGAAGTTGGTGGGGTCGTAGCCCCAGTTATACTGCCGCAGCAGGGGTTTTGCCTCATCCACGCTGCCAAAATCGAAAATGGGCATCAGCTGGACGTATTTTACCCCCAGCCGCTTGAGGTAGTTCAGGCAGGTGGGGTGGATGCCGTTGCCGTGCAGGGTAGTGCCCTGCTGGGTAAAGGCCATATATTTGCCCCGCCACGCCGGGCGCACCCCGCTGGCGGCATCCTGCGAGAAGTCCCGCACGCTCACCTCCCACACGGCGCGCTGCGCCGGGGGGATAGAGGGGCGCACATCCCGCTCCCACCCGGAGGGCGCGGTGCGGGCAAGATCTACGATCATGCTGCGCACGCCGTTCACCCCCGCCGCCCGGGCGTAGGGGTCGCCGGTCTCGCGGGTGATGCCGTCCACGGTGACGGCAAAGGTGTAGTAGCGGCTGTGCTGCTCCCCGGGCAGCCAGATGCTCCACACCCCCTGCGCGCCGCGCACAAGGGGCTTTGTGCCCAGCACGGCACCGCCGTCTCCCTTATGGTATAAGGTCACGGTGACGGCTTCGGCGGTGGGGGCCCACAGCCGCAGACAGGTGCCGCCGGGGGTGTAGTCCGGGCCAAGGGGACCGGTATAGTAGTTTTCGCGGTGGAAGGGTTCGTTTTCAAACAGTGTTTTCCACTGGGCAGGCGTTTTTGCAGCCATGGTCAGCTTCATTCCTTCTTGTAAGATTCATTATATTCAGTGTATCGGACAACGGGCTTTTTTTCAAGAGGGAATCCCTTGCAAAATGCCGCGCAGTTCACTATACTGGAAGAAAAACACCGATGGAGGGCAGCACCATGGCATATACCGATGATTGGGAAAGCTTGATGAACGGCGTGTTCGGCGCGGGCGGCAAACTAAAGTTCGGCGGTGCACAGCCGCAGCCGGAAAAGCCGCAGCCCGAAAAAACGGCGGGCAGCGGCGTGCCGGACCTGAACGCGGCGCTGCTGGAGCAGCAAAAGCAGCTGGACGAATTGCTGAAGCAGCAGAACGCCCGGCTGAAGGCGCAGGACGCCGGGGTGCAGACGGCGCTGGAGGACAGCCGCCAGATGCTGCGGGATATGGAAGCGGACGGTCTGCTTGCCAAGGGCACGGCGGACACAAAGCCGGAGCAGCTGGGCAGCTTTGAGGGCCTTGCCGCCGAGGTAAAAAAGACCGTCCTCGGGCAGGACGCCTTTGTGGACAGCGTGGTGCGGGCAATGCGCCGCCCCTTTGTGCTGGGCACCGAGGGCGTAGCCGCCCGCAACGTGATCCTGCTGTGGGGCGCACCGGGCACAGGGCGGCATTTTGCGTTGGCGGAGACCGCCCGCATCATGGCGGCGCGGGGGCTGCTGCAGAGCGACCGGATGGCGGTGATGGACCTTGCGCTCTACCCCGACCCCGGCGCGGAAAAGCTGTTTTTGCAGGACCTGTACGCCGCCCTGCACGCCCCGGGCGAGATCGTGGTGTTCGAGCATTACGAGAGCTGCCACCCCGGCTTTTTGCGCATCCTCTCCGACCTCGCGGTCAAGGGCAGCGCGCCTTTGTCCAGCCGGTATCTGGTCAACAAGGAGGGCATTCTGGTGGAAGCCGGCACGGCGCTTGCCCCCGGCGCAGTGAGCCGCATTGACCCCTGCGGCAAGTACCTGATCTTCTTCTCCCGCAAGGGGCGGGAAGCGCTGGCGGATAAGTTCGGCGCGCCCTTTGTGGCGGCGGTAGGGGATGTGTGCCAGACCGTCCCCTTTACCCCGGAGGCACTGACGGCGCTGGCGGCGCAGCAGCTGAACGCGCTGGCGCAGCGGGTGAACAGCCGTCTGGGGCTGACCCTCGCCGCCGGGGCGGATGTGCGGGACTATGTGGCGGCGCAGTGCTCTAAGGAAAAGGGCGCAGAGGGGCTGGCAGACTGCTGCGACCGCATTTTCCGCGCCCTGAGCGAGTACTGCCTGCAGACCGATGCAAAGTTGTCCGGCACGGTGGCGCTGACCGCCGCGCCCGAGGGGCTGCAGTTTGCGCTGAACGGCGCCGCCCCGGCAGACCTGTTCAGCCTGCTGCCGGCTGCCTACACCGGCGCAGTGGAGCAGATCCGCGCCGAGCTGGATGCGCTGGTGGGGCTTGCCCCGGTCAAGGAGTATGTGTTTGGTCTGGCAGACAATTTACAGGTGCAGCAGCGCCGCGCGGCGGCGGGCTTCAAGACCGCAAGCCTGTCCATGCACATGATCTTTACCGGCAACCCCGGCACCGGCAAGACCACCATTGCCCGGCTGGTGGCAAAGTACCTCAAGGCCATCGGCGCGCTCAAGGGCGGGCAGCTGGTGGAGGTGACCCGCGCCGACCTTGTGGGGCGCTACACCGGTCATACCGCCCCGCTGACCAACAGTGTCATCGAGAGCGCGCTGGGCGGTGTGCTGTTCATTGACGAAGCCTACAGTCTGTACCGCGGCGAGCAGGACAGCTTTGGGCTGGAGGCCATCGACACCCTTGTAAAGGGCATGGAGGATCACCGGGACGAGCTGGTGGTCATCCTTGCGGGCTACACCAAGGAGATGGAGGTGTT
>CAVKCU010000053.1:0-8503 GCA_963654645.1 Clostridiales bacterium
GTATCATTCTGGCCATCGGCATGGGCGTGGATGCCAACGTCATCACCGCCGAGCGCATCAAGGAGGAACTGAAAAACGGCAAATCTCTGGACGGCGCTCTGAAGAGCGGTTTTGCCCGCGGCCTGACCCCCATCATTGACGGCAACGTGACTATCGTCATCGTGGCTATCGTGCTCATGGGTGCCTTCGGTCCCTCGGACGGTCTGTTTGCCAAGGCACTGCACTTTGTGTTCTTCGCCTTCGGCCCCTCTACCGCAGGCACCATCTATGCTTTCGGCTATACGCTGCTTACCGGCGTGCTGCTGAATTTCGTGTTCGGCGTGTTCGCTACCCGTGTGATGATCCGCGGCGCAGCCTCCATCAAGGCGCTGCGCAACCCGTGGCTCTACGGTGCGGCAAAGCCCGGGCAGGAGAAGGCTGAAAAGAAGCCGGTAAACTTTGTTGCCCTGCGCAAAAAATTCCTGACCTTCTCTGCCTGCCTGATGGCAGCGATCCTGCTGTGCGCCGTGGTGTTCGGTGTGCATCTGGATACCGAGTTCACCGGCGGTGCCATGATCACCCTGTCCTACGAGGGCAGCTTTGACCAAGCCGCTGTGCAAAAGACCGCTGCAGCGGCGCTGGAAAACACCGGTCTGACCCTGCAGACCGGCGAGAATGTAGCCACCGGCGACCAGACCCTGAAGATCTCCATGCCCGGCACTGAGACCGTGACCACCGAGCAGGTGGAGAACCTGCTGGACTCCCTGAACGAGAACTACCCGGATAACCAGTTTGCCCAGCTGTCCCTGAGCAATGTCAGCGCAGCTATGGGCACCAAGTTCCTGCAGAAGAGCTTGGTGGCGGTGCTGTTTGCACTGGTGCTTATTCTGCTGTATATCGCCCTGCGCTTCAAGAACATCGGCGGTCTGACCGGCGGCATGATGGCAGTGCTGGCGCTGGTCAACGACCTAATGGTGGTGTTCGGCACCTTTGTGCTGCTGCGCACCGCACTGGACGGCAACTTTATCGCTGCTATGCTCACCATCCTCGGCTACTCCATCAATGATACCGTTGTGGTGTACGACCGTATCCGCGAGAACCGCGCCCTGATGGGTAAAAAGGCCAGCTTTGAAGAGCTGGTCAACCAGTCGGTCAACCAGTCTGCCCGCCGTACCCTGATCACCACTATTACCACGGTGATGGCACTGGGCGTCATGTGTGTCGTGGCAAAGCTGTACGGACTGGACAGCATCTTTACCTTTGCGTTCCCGCTGATGATGGGTATGATCAGCGGTGTGTACACCTCTCTGTGCGTTTCCACCTCGGCATGGGTGCTGTGGAGCGAGCGCAGCAAAAAGAAAAACTGAGGCGGAGGAACAAAAGATGAAGTGCCCTTATTGCGGTGCGGAGGAATCCAAGGTGATCGACTCCCGCCCGACTGAAGACAATGAACGTATCCGCCGCCGCCGCGAATGCCTGAACTGCCATATGCGTTTTACCACCTACGAGGTGGTGGAAACGGTGCCGCTGGTGGTCATCAAAAAGGATAACTCCCGCGAGCCCTTTGACCGGCAGAAGCTGTTCAACGCCATGCTGCGCGCCTGCGCCAAGCGTCCTGTCAGCTACGAAACGCTGGAGCGCGCCGTCAGCAGCATCGAGCAGTCCCTGTTCAGCTCTTACGACCGCGAGATCCCCAGTGTGCGCATTGGTGAGCTGACCATGCAGGAACTGAAAAAGATCGACGAGGTGGCGTATATCCGCTTTGCCTCGGTCTACCGCCAGTTTGCGGACGTGGAAAGCTTCCTTGACGAACTGAAAAAGCTTGTGGGCGACCGCAAGGACAAAGAGTAAAATGCAACCCGAAGGGGCTGCTGCACGAAACGATGTGCAGCAGCCCCTTTTTTGTGTGCTTATTTGAAATAGAACCGTTTTAAAGAAAGAAAACTCAAACAGGAACGCAACAAAGCGCCACAAAAGTGTACACAAAACTCTGATATGCAGAAGAATGCATAAGGATACGATAATATGCACTTCGATGTGCGCCGGAGCAGCCCTGAAAGTGTGCGAAAGCTGTTGCACTCGGCTGAATTTGAAGAGAAGCGCAACACAACTGTAACGTTTTCGAGTATTTTGTTACGCTTGAGTTGCAGTAAAAGTGTGCTGATTTTTTAAAATATCTGTATTTTTTCTGCAAATTAGCCTCTGAAGCTCTTGACGTCTGTATGGTTTTGTGATACTCTTGTTACACAAGAGTTGCAGATGTGATACGACAGAGTTGCAAACAAGTTGCAACGTACAACATCACACTGTATAAGGCAGCAGACCGGAGGCAATCTTATGAAGCGTGCAATGCGTACCGTAAAGAATATCGCAGCAGCAGCTATGACGCTGGCTGTGTTTTTTGGCTTTGCAGGCTTCAAGCCCGTCACCGCAAACGCCGCACAGGCTGCCGTGTCTGCCACTGCTTCTGTGGAAGAAGAGAACTCCTACTTTGAGGAAGATGCTTACCAGCGCAGCTTCCTGACCCTGATCAATAACGAGCGTGCACAGGCTGGTCTGGCTCCCGTTGCGCTGGGCGACAGCAGCCACAATGCCGCTGCAATGAAGCGCGCCGAAGAGCTGGCAGTTTCTTACTCTTATGTCCGTCCCAACGGTCAGCGCGATTTCACCGTTCTGGCAGAGAACGGCATCAGCGATGTCTCCATCGGTGAGAACTACATGGCTGGCTGCTCCACCCCCGATTCCGCAATGGATCAGTGGATGGCTACCGATTTCACCCGCGAGCGTATCCTGAATGCCGATGCCACTACCGTGAGCGTTGGTCACTACGAGGGCGGCGTCTACAACAACTACTGGGTTCTGATCTTCTCTTACCCTGAAAATTCTCACACCGAGGACTACCGTCAGGAGGTTCTGGATCTGGTCAATGCTCAGCGCGCAAAGTACGGTCTGGCTGCTCTGGAAATGGGCGATGATAACCTGACCGCCGCTGCACAGACCCGCGCCGAGGAAATCGCTGTTGTGAACTCTCACGTCCGTCCCGACGGCTCCAAGTGCTTCACCGTCCTGAAGGACTATGGTGTTACCGATACCCCTACCGGCGAGAATGCCGCATGGGGTAGCGTCTCTCCCGAAGAGGTTGTCAACGCATGGATGAATTCCGAAGGTCATCGTGCCAATATCCTGAACCCTGAGGCTCGCAAGATGAGTGTTGGTTACTACTACAACAGCAACAGCACTTGGGGTCATCAGTGGATCCAGATCTTTACCAAGTGATCAACTGCTTTCTTCTAAAAAAGACTGGCGGGGCCGCAAGGCTTCGTCAGTCTTTTTATTTGCGCCCGTTTGTGTTATACTTATCCTGAGTTATTATCAGGAGGATCTAACGTGGAGGATTACCGCACCGTCCGGGGCACGGCTACCGGCGAATATGAAGAGAAAAAAAGCCGCTTTATTGCCCAGCTTTCCTTTGCTGACAGCGAGGAAGCCGCTGTGGCCTTTCTGGAACAGGTGCGGGCGGCTAACCGCACCGCGCGGCACAATGTCTACGCCTATCGCCTGCGGGCGGGCAACCGTGAACGCTATTCCGATGACGGCGAGCCGGCAAAGACCGCCGGTACGCCCGCGCTGGAGGTACTGCAGCACAGCGGCCTGACCGACTTGATCGTGGTGGTCACCCGCTACTTTGGCGGGGTGCTGCTGGGCACCGGCGGCTTGGTGCGCGCCTACACCACCGCCACCGCCCGCGCGCTGGAAAACGCCGAGGTCGTCACGGTGCGCAGCGTGGTGGAACTGCAGGTGACGGTGGATTACGCCCTTTACGAACGTGCATCCCTGCTCATTGATGCCGCCGGGGCAAAGCAGGCACCGCCGGAGTTTACGGACCGTGTTACCCTGCGCTGGCAGATGCCGGAGCACACCGAAGCCCCGCTGCTGGAGCAGCTGCGGGAGCTGACCCGGGGCAGCGCTCAGGTAACGGTGTCTGACCCGTTCTACGCACCATTTTAAAAAACAAAGTCTTTTTTGCAAACCGACACGGAGCTTCCCCCTTCGACACGCCCGATGTGTTACAATTGCCGCAGCGCAGCAATTGGGATCGGCTGCGCGCAGAGGGGAGGGGGGAAGCCCAAAAAACAAAAGGAGGATCTGTATGGATGTGCGCCGGAGAACCGAAGAGATCGAGCACCTTACCCTTGCACCGTGGGCGACCTTCAGCGATGCAAGCCGCGGCAGAGCTGTGCCGGAGCCGCAGGACCCGCTGCGCCCGGTATTCCAGCGGGACCGCGACCGGGTGCTGCACTGCAAGGCTTTCCGGCGTCTCAAGCAGAAAACGCAGGTGTTCCTCTCACCGGAAGGCGATTTGTACCGCACCCGGCTGACCCATACGCTGGAGGTCTCGCAGATCGCCCGCACCATCGCCCGCGGTCTGCGCCTGAACGAGGATCTGACCGAGGCCATCAGCCTTGCGCATGATCTGGGGCATACCCCCTTTGGTCACGCGGGCGAAAAGGCACTGGACGCCCTCTGTCCGGACGGCTTCCACCATTATATGCAGAGCCTGCGTGTGGTGGACCGGCTGGAAAAGGATGGCGAGGGGCTCAACCTGACATGGGAGGTGCGCAACGGCATCGTCACCCACACCAAGGGCACATGGGCAGCTACCCCGGAGGGGCGCATTGTGCGCTTGGCAGATCAGATCGCCTTTGTCAACCATGATATCGAGGACGCGGTGCGCGCCGGTGTGCTGGACGCTGCCACCCTGCCCAAGGACTGCACGGCAGTGCTGGGGCAGACAAAATCCGCCCGCATCACCACCATGATCAACAGCATCCTCATCCACAGCGAGGGGGATGTCCGCATGGGCACAGAGGAATACGAGGCGTTCCTCGCCCTGCGGGATTTCATGTACGCCACCGTGTATGTGGATAAAAACGCCAAGCGCGAGGAGCAGAAGGTGGACAAGCTCATCGCGGAGCTGTACGAATACTACCTGACCCATGTGGACCGGATGTCCAACTTTTATGTGCAGCTGGCTTATCAGGAGGGGCGGGAGCGCGCCGTTACCGACTACATCAGCGGCATGAGCGACGAGTTTGCCATCCGCACCTTTGAAGAACTGTTCGTGCCCCAGAAATGGCACGTCCTTTAAAACTGGAGAGGTCGTTTAAATCAACATGATCCCACACGAATACATCGAGGAGCTTACCCGCCGCACCGACATCGTGGAGCTGGTGGGCAGCTATGTGCAGCTCAAACGCAAGGGTCGGCTGTACGGCGGTCTGTGCCCCTTTCACAGCGAAAAAACGCCGTCCTTCTATGTGTACCCTGACACCCAAAGCTTTTACTGCTTCGGCTGTCAGGCAGCCGGAGATGCCATCAGCTTTGTCAAAAAGATCAACAATATCAGCAGCGGCGAAGCCATCAAGATGCTGGCTTCCCGCGCCGGGATGCCGGAGCCGCAGGAGGACGACAAGACCGGACGCCTGCGCAGCCGGGTGCTCTCCATGAACAAGGAGGCCGCCCGCTTCTTCCACGCCTGCCTGAACTCTACTGTGGAGGAAGCGCGGCAGGCGCGCGCTTACTGGCGGCGGCGCGGGCTGGACGATAAGACCATCGTCCGGTTCGGGCTGGGCTATGCCCCAAACGATGGGCAGGCGCTGTACCAGTACCTGCGGGATAAGGGCTACAACCAACAGGAGTTGGACGCCAGCGGCCTGTTCAAGCGCAGTCCCTCCGGGCGCATTTACTGCCTGTTCTGGAAGCGTGTCATGACCCCCATCTTTGATCTGCGCGGCAACATCATTGCCTTTGGCGGGCGCGTGATGGACGACTCCAAGCCCAAATACGTCAACAGCCCGGAAACGCTGGTCTACCACAAATCCGAGACGGTGTTTGCCATGCAGATCGCAAAGCGTAGCGCTTCCCGGCGGTTCGTGCTGTGCGAGGGCTATATGGACGTCATCAGTATGCAGCAGGCGGGTATCGATACCGCCGTCTGCGCCTGCGGCACTGCACTGACCCCCGGGCAGGTGCGCATCATCAGCGAGTATGCCGACGAGGTCATTCTGAGCTACGACTCGGACGAGGCAGGTCAGAAGGCCACCCTGCGCTCGCTGGAACTGTTCCGCAACAGCCCGGTAAAGGTGGGCGTTTTGCAGATCCCCGGCGCAAAGGACCCGGACGAGTATATCAAAAAATACGGCCCGGAGCGCTTTCAGGCACTTCTGGACGGGGTGGGCAACGCGCTGGACTTCCGGCTCAAGCGCCTGCGGGATCAGTACGATCTTTCACAGGATGCGCAGCGGCTGCAATATGTAAAGGAAGCCGTGGAGATGCTGGCTGAGCGCTCCAACCCCACCGAGCAGGAGGTGTACGCCGGGCGGCTGGCAGAGGAGACCAACATCTCTAAAACTGCTATTCTGACGCAGCTGGGCACCGCGGCAAAGCGGGCGGGCGGCAAGTACCGCCGGGAGAAAAACCACGAGCGGCTGCATTCCGGCGAGATGGATCAGATCAAGGTGCCGTACAGCGCAGGCGGCAGTCAGGCGCTGGGCATCGCCAGCGCCCAGCAGCGGCTGCTGGCAGCCATCCTGCGGGAGCCGCGCTATCTGGAGCTGGCGAAACAGCAGCTGACGGCAGAGCAATTCATCCAGCCGCAGCAGAAGGAACTATACGAAGCGATGCTCAATTGCAGCCGGGAGGGCGTGGAGCTCAGCCTGACTGCACTGCGGGCATTTGTAAGCGAAGAAGCATTGAATGAACTGAGCCGACTTGCGGCACAATACAGCGATGTAAACTGCACCCCGGAGGATATCCATCTGTATCTGGACAGGATCGCCCGGGGAATGCCGGTTGCAAGCAAAGCTGCTGCAATGTCTGGCGATGAGATCACACAGTATCTTCAGTCGATGCGCGAAAAAAAGCAGGGGACGCTGCCCGAACAAGACTGATATCCCTGTTTTCCCTCCGGCTGGAGCTGGAGAGAAAAGGAGCAGGAATCATGCAGAAATTGTCGCAAACGGAAGAACTTGCCCGCGGCCTTGCCGCAAAGGCTTACCGTCACACCCTGACCCCGGAGCAGATCAGCCGCGCCATGGAGGAAACGGATTTCGATGTTGCACAGCTGGACGAGCTTTATGCCGCGCTGGAGCAGCGGGGCATCCATCTGGCAGAGGAGGAGCCTGCCGAGCTGCCCGTGCTGGACGATGCACAGATCGGCAGGTTAGAGAATGAGCTTTCCTCCGAGGGGGTGGCGCTGGATGACCCGGTCAAGACCTATTTAAAGGAGATCGGCAGGGTGCCGCTGCTGACCGCCGGGCAGGAGATGACACTGGCAAAGGCCGCCCGGGCAGGGGATGCGGATGCCCGCCGCGCTTTGAGCGAAGCAAATCTGCGGCTGGTGGTATCGGTAGCCAAGCGCTACGCCGGGCGGGGGCTGCCTTTTCTGGATCTGATCCAGGAGGGCAACCTTGGCCTGATGAAGGCGGCAGAAAAGTTTGAGCCGGAGCGGGGCTTCAAGTTCTCCACCTACGCAACGTGGTGGATCCGTCAGTCCATCACCCGCGCCATTGCGGATCAGGGACGCACCATCCGGATCCCGGTGCATCTGGTGGAGAGCATCAACCGGGTCAAGAAAACAGCGGGCGAGCTGCTGCACAAAAATGGGCGGGAGCCTACCGTGGAGGAGATCGCCGCCGCACTGGATATGGAGCCCGACAAGGTGCGGGAACTGCTGCTGTTGTCGCAGGAGCCCATCAGTCTGGAAACGCCGGTGGGGGAGGAGGAGGACGCCCATCTGGAGGACTTTATTCAGGACGAGGATGCCGGCGTCCCGGTAGATGAAGCCGGGCGACAGCTGTTGCGGCGGGAGCTGCTGCACGTGCTCAAAAGCCTGACGCCCCGGGAGGAGCGGGTCATCACCCTGCGTTTTGGTCTGGAGGATGGTCGTGCCCGCACGCTGGAGGAGCTGGGCAAGGAATTCAATGTGACCCGGGAGCGGGTGCGGCAGATCGAAGCAAAGGCGCTGCGCAAGCTGCGCCACCCCAGCCGCGCAAAGCTGCTGCGGGATTATCTGGACGAGTGAAGCGCATAAATATTTCAGGAGGAGACTGCTGCACGGCATTGTGCGGCGGTCTCTTTTTTGCGGCAGGGAAGTGCAAAAGTAACACTTCCGGGCGCAAGAGCAAAGATAGACAAATTGCACAAGGGTGTTATGAACAGGAACGTGCAAAATAAAAAAATCAAGCACTTGGCAGACAAACGGCTACACGCCACCGGGCGTTCGAAAATAAAACAAAAAATAAATTTATTTCGGCAAAAAACTGAAAAATGGCTTGACAACAGGGGTTTTCGGGTGTATACTGCATTAGTATCACATAATGGACTAGTGCGCCAAAAAGGGAACTGCGATGGCTGCCGCTTAAGGGCTTGTCCCGAAAAGTTTGTGCAAAACGCCGGAACGTTCCGCAGGACGCGGGTCGAATTATGTGTGTCTGCTCAAATTTGACCCGTGTATACGACATCC
>CAVKCU010000054.1:0-8460 GCA_963654645.1 Clostridiales bacterium
GACCGCCGGTTCGATATCCTTGTGCCGCCCGCCCACTACGCCGCCGCCAAAAGCGCCTTTGTGGCGCTGAAGGATAAAGTTGGCCCCATCAGCCTGCTGGACACCCCGGGTCTGCGCAAGGCCAACCGCCGCGCCGACACCGCCCCCGCCGACAGTCTGGCGGCACAGGTCACCAGCGAGAACCCGTTGGCAGCACAGTACGCGGACACCATCCTGCGCCGCATCGTCTGCTGTGACACCCCCGACACGCTGGAAAACTACCCCGACAGCGCCACCCGGGACCTTCTGCGCCACCACCCCTTCCGCTTGGAGCGTCTGCGCGCCCCGCAGCGCTATATCGGTTTGGAAGCCCGCCGCGCCCGCGCCGGGGCGCTGGCAGGGGAGATGAGCGCCCTTGCCGAGGAAGTACGCGCCGCCGCACAGGCGGAGCAGAACCTGAAAGCCGCCTACAGCCAGTACCAGACTCTTTTGCGCGGCACCACGCTGGAAGAGCTTGCCGCTTTGTGGGACGCCCGCGCCGCCCTGACCGCCGCCCGCGCGGCGGTGGAGGAACAGGCCGCAAAGCTGGCCGAGTGCCGCGAGAACCCCCTATTGCAGCAGCTGTACAAGGAGGAAGAGGTGCGCGAAGCCGCATGGGAGGCTGCCCGCACCGCCGTGGAGCAGACCGGCGGCGACCTGCGCGTGTGCGAAAAACAGATATCCTCCTGCGAGACCGAGCAGCAAAAGGCGGTGGACACCGCCGAAAAAAGCGCACAGGCAGCCGAGAGCTTTTTTGCCGCCCACCCGCTGGTGGAGCCCCTCTCCCGCAGCCGTCAGCAGGCGCTGACCGGGCCGGACAGATCTCCCCGCGCCGCCGCGCAGGCTGCCGAAAAGGCACAGGCCAAGCTGGACGATGCCCTGACCGTCTACCTGAACAGCACCCTTGAACCGGCGCAGAGAGCCTACAACCAGCGCTATGTCTGCGATTATCCCTTGGGGCTTGCCGGGCTGGAACAGTACCGCGCCCAGCACGAAAGCCTTGTGCGCATCGATTTGGAGCGCTACGCCGCCCGCTTGGAACAGGCGCAGCGGGACTGCAAGGACCGCTTCCGCAAGGATATCCTGTTCCGCATGAAGGACGATATCTTCAACGCCCGGCGGCAGTTCCGGGAGCTGAACAAGGTCATGGAGCAGCTGACCTACGGCGAGGAGGTCTACCGCTTTGAGCTGGAGCCCAGCCGCGACCCGCAGCTGGCAGCCTTCTATCAGGTCATCGTGGATAAAGGCAACCAGCAGATGACCGAGGGTGATTCTCTGGACAATCTTGCCGCCACTGCCGACCCCGCCTACGAGCGTCAGGTGGACGAATTGATGGAAAAGATCATGGCAGACGTGGACGAGAACACCCGCGCCCGGCAGGAGGGACGCACCGCCGCCGGTGCCACCCTTTCGGATTATGTGGACTACCGCACCTATCTGGATTACGATATCAAGGTGACCAATCAGGTCACCGGGCAGCAGGCGTATCTTTCCCGCGTCAGCCGCGATTCCTCCGGTGGTGAGAATCAGGCACCCTTCTATGTAGCCATCTGCGCCAGCCTTCTGCAAATTTACCAGAAGAGCGAGAACAGCATCCGTCTGGTGCTGCTGGACGAGGCTTTCAGCAAGATGACCAGCGACCGCATCCGCCCCATGATGGAGCTGTTCCGCCGGCTGCAATTGCAGGTGCTGCTCATCTCCACCGTGGAAAAGAGCACTGCCATCCAGCCCTACTGCGACATCACCTACTCCATCGTCCGCCATGGCGATGCCAACGCCATCGCGCCCTTTGTCCGCGTGGCCGCAGAATGATGCAAAACCGGGCTTGACATAAAAAATAAACTTTGTTATACTGTTTTTCGCTCATCGGAGGGCTGTTTCAACGTAATTGAAAGGCCGGATAAGATGTCATCGTTCGTGCTTCCCGGAGGCTGTAGGCGTCGTAGTGCCGCAGCAGAAGAGGGAACGCACCGGAGCGGTGGTTCTTATCCGGCCTTTTTGCATATATGGATCTCAAAAAGGAGGATCTATGCCAAAGAAAACCATCCAATTGTCCGATCATTTCAACTATTCCCGCCTGCTGCGGTTCGTGCTGCCCTGCATCGGCACCATGCTGTTCACCTCCATCTACGGCATCGTGGACGGGCTGTGCGTCTCCAACTTTGTGGGCAAGACGGCGTTTGCGGCGGTCAACCTCATCATGCCGCTGCCGCAGCTGCTGGGCACTGTCGGTTTTATGCTGGGCACCGGCGGCAGCGCCATCGTAGGCATCACGCTGGGCGAGGGCGACCAGAAAAAAGCCGACCGCTATTTCACCATGTTTATGCTGGCGGCACTCATCACCGTCAGCGTACTGGCTGTGCTGGGTCTTGTGTTCCTGCGACCAATCGCCGTGCTGCTGGGCGCAAAGGGCGAACTGCTGGACTACGCCGTGCGCTACGGGCGCATCCTGATGCTGGCGCTGCCGGGCTTCGCTTTGCAGAATATGTTCCAGAGCTTTTTTGTTACCGCCGAAAAGCCGCATCTGGGCTTTTGGTTCACCGTAGGTGCGGGCTGTACCAACATGGTGCTGGACGTGGTAATGGTGGGCATGCTGCACTGGGGCGTGGAGGGCGCTGCCATTGCCACCCTGATCAGCCAGCTGGTGGGCGGCGTGCTGCCGGTGTTCTATTTTATCGACCACAGCAACACCAGCCGCCTGCACCTGTGCAGAACGCAGTTTTATGGCGGCGTGCTGCGGGATGCCTGCATCAACGGCTCTTCCGAGCTGATGACAAGCCTTTCCATGTCGCTGGTCAATATCCTGTATAACTTCCAGCTGCTGCGGCTGGCTGGGGAAGACGGCGTGGCGGCTTACGGCGTCATCATGTATGCCGCTTTCCTGTTCGTGGCGGTGTTCGTGGGCTATGCCGTGGGCAGTGCGCCCATCGTCAGCTTTCATTACGGTGCCCGCAACCATGCCGAGGTGCACAACCTCTACCAGAAGAGCCTGCGCCTCATCGCCGTGGTGGCTGTGAGCATGACGGCAGCGTCCATGGTGATCATTCCCTATGTGGCACGCATCTTTGTGGGCTACGACGCCCAACTGCTGGCGCTGACCAGCCGCGCCTTCCGGCTGTATGCGCTGAGCTTCCTCCTCATGGGCTTCAATGTCTATGCGTCCTCCTTCTTCACGGCGCTGGGCGACGGCGTGACGAGCGCCCTCATCTCCTTCCTGCGCACCCTGCTGTTTCAGGTGGCGGCGCTGCTCATCCTGCCCGCCCTCTGGGGCATTGACGGCGTGTGGCTGGCAGTCACCGCCGCCGAACTTGCCGCGCTGGGCGTGAGCGTGTATATGTTCGTGACAAAAGATCAGAAGTTTCATTACCGTCATGGTTGACGCGCTATAACAGAAAAGCCGCCGGGGCCCCGGCGGCTTTTCTGTTATTCAAAGGTATATTCCACCAGCTGGCAGTTTTTGATGCCCGCAGCGGCGTATTCCTCGTTGGTCATATCGTAAAAATAGGAGTGCACCACCCGGGCGATGCCGTTGTGTGCTACCAGCAGGTAGGTCTTGCCGGTGTCGGCTTTCAGCTCGTCCAGCAGGTTGTAGATGCGCTGCGCCAGCTGCATCATGCTTTCGCCGCCCACATAGCGGTCGGCAAAGTGGGTCTTGGAGATGCGGAACTCCGCACCGTCCCGGGGCGTGCCCTCGTACTTGCCAAAGCACTGTTCCCGCAGGCGGGGCTCGCAGCGGGCGGGCAGACCGGTGGCGGCGGCAATGGCCTTTGCGGTGTCGGCGGCGCGGGAAAGGGGCGAGTACAAGATCTCGTCGATGGGCAGGCCGCTGTCCCGGACAAGCTCGCCCAGCTGCCGCGCCTGCTCCTGCCCGCGGGCGGTCAGCGGGCTGTCGGTCATGCCGCAGATCTTGTTTTCCACGTTCCAAACCGTCTCGCCGTGGCGGGTGAAATAGATATTGTGCATAAAAATACTCCTTACAGCTTGTGCAGGGTACCGTCCGGCAGCAGATAGACGGTGTCCCCCTCGTCAATGCCCAGACGGGTCAGCTCCCTGTCCGGGTAGGGCAGGATGCGGGCAGCCCCGGCGGCATCGGTCAGGGTCACATCGCACAGCACCGGCTGCCCGGCGGGCAGCTCCTCGCAGCCGTACAGCTGCTCGTCAATGCGTAGCACGCGGTATTCCGGCATGGTACAGCCCCTCCTTTGTGTTTTTCCTTATTATATAGCACCCGGGGGCTTTGGTGCAAGGGGGACGATTTGAAATGGCCTCCGCGTGCGCTTTGGCCATCTTCAGCGGAAGAATTATTTTAAATTTTGCAATTCTGGAAAATCTGCGGATTTTCCAGAATTGCCTTTTCACGGGAGGGTTCAGGCGGATACCCCCTCAGTCACGGCTTGCGCCGTGCCAGCTCCCCCAAGGGGACGCCTTTGCGCTATGCCGCAAGCTTTTCCACCACCGCCAAAAGCCGTCCCCTTGGGGAAGGTGGCATCGCCGTAGGCGATGACGGAAGGGGTAACTTCCGGGCAAGCAGCTTTGCGCTTTAGCTGGAAACTTCACCGCTATGCCAAAGGCCCCATCCCAGAGGACGACTTCCCCCGCTCCGGGGGAAGATGTCGCGTAGCGACAAAAAGGGGAATCTGTCGCCGTAGGCGACTGGGGGAGTTTGCTCCCCCGCTTGACAGCAATGCGGAGAAATTGTTACAATACGATTATAATTGCAAACCATGCGGAGGATTTCATGAATATTACGGAACTGCGGTATCTGGTAGCCATCATGAAATGGGGGTCGGTGTCGGCGGCGGCAAAGCAGCTGTACGCGGCGCAGCCCAATGTCAGCAAGGCACTGAAGAACCTGGAAGAGGAATACGGGATGCGCATTTTCGAGCGCTCCTCCACGGGCATGATCCCTACCGAGCAGGGCAAGCGGTTCATCCGGCAGGCGCAGCGGGTGCTGCAGCAGGTGGATGAATTGGCGCAGGAGGCACACCAGCAGCGCAGCTGCGCCGAGCTGCGGGTGGTGCTGACCCATGCCACCTACGCCTCCTATGCGGCGGTGGACTTTTTGCAGCAGGCTGCCCGCAGCGAGCAGCTGCGGGTGCATATCCGGGAGAGCGGCGCCATTGAAGCCTTGGACTTTGTGCTGCGGCAGGGCTACCACATGGCGCTGCTGCGCTACGCCGCCGAGGACGAGGACTATTACCGCGGCTACTGCCAGCGCCACGGTCTGCGGCAGGAGCCTATCATGGAGTTTTCCTACCTGCTGCTCACCAGTCAGGACAGCCCGCTGGCGCGGCGGCAGGTGCGTGAGCTGGACGAGCTGAACGATTACATCGAGGTGCTGCACGGCGACACCCATCTGCCCGGGGAGGAGAGCACCGTTCCCCGCTGGCAGGCGAACCCCAACCGCCGCATCCATGTGTACGAGCGGTGCAGCCAGTTCTCTATTCTGCAAAACCTGCCCACAGCTTATATGTGGTCGTCCCCCATGCCGCAGCGCGCGCTGGAGCAGTACCATCTGGCGCTGCATAATTGCCCGGCGCAGAAGCAGCAGATGCGGGATGTGCTGGTGTACCCGGAGCGGGAGCCCTTGCAGCCGGAGGAGCAGCTGTTTGTGCAGCTGCTGCACAAGCAGGCAGATGCCACCATCAAGGACAGCGGGTGGAAGAAGGTTTGAAATGCGCGCCGCGCTGCTCTGGGCATCAATATTGGAAGAATTATTTTTATTTTCGGGCTAGCGGAGCGTCTGCGGACGCTCCGCTAGCCCATTTTCACGGGTGGGGGTTGGAGACGAACTCCCTCAGACAAAGCCTGACGGCTTTGCCAGCTCCCTCTGGGAGGGAGCCTCTGGCGCACCCGGAAGCTTTGCACTTTAGCCGGAAACTGTATCGCTATGCCAAAAGCTCCCCCTTTCGGGGGAGCTGGCACGCCGAAAGGCGTGACTGAGAGGGTTCACGCAAAAAAGCCCCGGAGGGCGGGTGCTCTCCGGGGCGGGATGATTCAATTACTGTACAACTTTTACTCCGATGCCAATGGCAACATAGGTCTTGCCGCCGATGGTCTTTGCGCCAACGCCCAGCGCGGTAAGCTCGACTTTCTTACCAGAAGCAACTGCCATGCTCTGAACAGTGTCCCAAGTGAGCTTCAGACCAGCAATGTTCGTTGCATCCGGCGTGATCTTTTCTGCCTTATCTGCCTCATAGTAAAGCTTCAGGTACTTTTCGTTGGTGGACTGCACCGGGTCGAAGCAGACCATAATCTGATTCTGGGTATTTGCAGTCGGATTTTCTGCTTTCCAAAGTGCTTTAGCACTCAGAGTCTGTTTGCCGCTTACCTCTTGGATGTAATTGACAGCCAGCTTCTTGATGGCAGCATCGTTATTGAAATTCGCACCAAAAGTCTTATTCAGTTCTGCCATATAGGCCTGCTCGACCTTGTCTTCAAACTCCGGGTTGCCGGAGTCGCCGGGGGTGCCGCTGCAAGCGGTAAGCACTGCCAGTGCCATGATACCGGCCAGAAGAACAGCCACAAGACGTTTCATCTTTTTCATGTTACATTCCTCCAAAATAAAATAATTTTCAAGCTACTTTGTGTCCCAAATACACAAATGCCCTATGCTCATTTTACAACTCCCGCCCTGCCGCGTCAATGTACAGACTGCCTATATTTTCCAATTATTTTTTGGCAGGACGAAAAAAGCCCCGGAGGGCGGGTGCTCTCCGGGGCAAAAATGCATTTTTATTTAGATTTAGCCGCGAATCGAATCAGCAACTTCCTTCGGGACCTGCACCGTGACAGCAACATAATAGTTGTCACCCTTCTTGACAGCACCAGTACCCATTCCGGTAATAGCAGCCTGCATCATAGCCACATAGATATCGTAGCTTGCGCCCAGCTCATTTTTCATTTCAAGCTTGATCAGATTTATATAAGCTTTTACAGCATCAGGGTCACCGATCAGCTTCTGAACCTCAGCGCTGGTCATTCCTTCATCCGAAATCATCGTCACAAGCACTTTTCCTGCACTGTCAGGCTTGCCAGCAATAATACTGCTACCGGTAATCACGCCGGCATCATTGATATTGCTATTCAGAGCAACCTTCGATCTTGCAGCCAGCGTACTATCGTTAGAAAGCTCCGTTCCAAGCACCGCATTCATAGCAGACAGATAAATGTCTGCCACCTGATCTTCCGCACTCTTCGGCGCACTGCCGCCGCCGCTGCAAGCGGTAAGCACTGCCAGTGCCATGATACCGGCCAGAAGAACAGCCACAAGACGTTTCATCTTTTTCATGTTACATTCCTCCAAAATAAAATAATTTTCAAGCCACTTTGTGTCCCAAATGCACAAATGCCCTATGCTCATTTTACAACTCCCGCCCTGCCGCGTCAATGTACAGGTTGTCTATATTTTTCAGTTATTTTTTGACATGACGTAAAAAAGCCCGCCGGGCAGGCGGGCTTTGGGAGCGTATTTCACCCCAGCACTTTCAGGGGAGAGTTTTCCACCCACAGGGTATTATCCAGCAGACGGGTGACCGCAAGGCGACCGTTGGCGGTGACCCGGGCGGGGTCAAGGGCGTAGAAGTCGCTCTCGGTCAGGTTTTCCGGGTCTGCGGCGGGCGAGATGCCCGCCACGCACACCCAATGACCGTAGGTGCTGCTGGTGGCAATGTGGGGGTAATTCACCTCGCTCCAGCCGGAGGAGGTCAGGTGGTATTCATACGTAGAGGTGCGGTTCGCGTGCTTTTTGACCCCGCTGACTGTGGTGTTTTTCAGATGCACGATCACCGGACGCCCGGAGGAAAGCTCGTTGTACAGCTTTTTCAGGCACTCGGCGCGGGTGCCGGAATACCCCGTGTAGCCCGCAGCAGACCACACCGCACCGTTCGACCACATCCCGCTGCCGGAGCAGACCTTGCCGTCCAGAATGGTGCGGGCGTAGCGCAGCGCGTACAGGCTGCACTTGCCGGAGGTCTGGTTGCCGATGGAAAGGATGTGGCTGGTGTCGAAGCTGAGCAGCCGGATGCCGTTTTTCTCCTTCAGCTCAGCGGCGTGGGCACGGGGCAAAAAGGCGCACAGCAGCAAAACCAGCGCCAGAACTGCCGCCGCCAGCCGCTGTGCCGCGCGGGCGGGACAGTGTTGCATGGGTACTTCCTCCGAGTTCTTTTCAATCTGGACATGATTTTACCACGAAAACGTGGTGAAAATGTGTAAAAAAGCAAAATAGAGGGGAAAAACTGGCACGCCCTCTCAGGCGCTCCCGCGCCAGCTCTCCCAAGGGGAGAGCCAAGCCGTGAAGCTCGCTGCTAAAGTATTAGATATAATGAGGAGGTTTCCGGCAGTGCTCTTGCCTCTCCCTTTGGGAGAGGTGGATTTGCAAAGCAAATACGGAGAGGGCGCACGCCGTTACCCTCCGTGTTAAAGGGTCAAGCGCAATGAGAA
>CAVKCU010000055.1:0-8344 GCA_963654645.1 Clostridiales bacterium
CCAACTGGAACCGCCGCAAGCCCACCAAAAAGATCCACCGCCGCTATTGAGCAAACGCAAAAATGCCCCGGCAGCCGCTAAGGCCGCCGGGGCATTTTGGTTGCGCCAGCAGGAGTCGAACCTACGATGGGGGAGTCAAAGTCCCCTGCCTTACCGCTTGGCGATGGCGCATCGTGCAGCTAAGTATAGCATATTTTCTGCCATTCCACAAGAGGGACGCTGCATTTTTGCAGCATTTTCCCCGCCACGGCTAAAGCGTCCGCTGCCGTTTTTGTCGGTTTTTGGGCTTTTGGACGCGGTTTTTATATTTTCCATTTCCTTCCATGTTTTTACGAAAGACAAGTTTTGAAGGATGCAGTTTTCAAAAAATACGGTCTGGCGGGGTGTAAAATTCATCCAGCGAGGGTGAAAATAATTTTTTTCATAATTTTTATTATTTTTTCAGCCAAAAGCTGTATTTTTTGTTGCGGTTCTGGTACACTGGATGTGATAAAAATAGATTGAAGAAACTTCTCCGTTGTCCGGGCTGCGCCCGGGTGGGGCAGTGTCTCCATCTTTGTGAAGGAAAGCGAGGGATCTCATGAAAAAATTCCTGAAAACGCTGGTGGTCGGGCTCTGCCTGTTCTCCCTGCTGTGCTGCGCGCTGCCGGCTGCATTTGCTGCCGACAATACTTCAGGGAGCAAAAAGCTGGAGAATGTGTACGCCATCGGTATGGACGCCCAGGGTGGCGTCTGTTCTACCGTGGTCACCTACACCGCTCTGTCCGGCAAACTGGAGAGTGCGCTCGAGCAGCCTGTGATGACGGGCTACACCTTTGACGGCTGGTACACCGAGCCGGTTGGCGGCAGCAAGGTGACCACCTCCACCGTGTTCACCTCTGATGCTACTGTCTACGCACACTGGACCGCCAAGGTCGGCGCCTCCACTGTTCCGCAGACCCCCACCCAGCCCGCCATCCAGTGGCAGAAGTATGTAGCGCCCGCGCTTGTAGCCGGTGCACTGCTTACCACCCTGCTGGTTTCCACCATGTTCTGAATGCTGCTGTAAAGCACAATGATACCAATGAAGAAAGGGATCTTACCATGACTACTTCTACCATGAAACTGCCCGCCAGCTACGCCGCGATCGATGCCGAG
Organism: Clostridiales bacterium; assembly: GCA_963654645.1. Taxonomy (GTDB): domain Bacteria; phylum Bacillota; class Clostridia; order Oscillospirales; family Ruminococcaceae; genus Faecalibacterium. Next base: position 1,138 of record CAVKCU010000055.1, read on the forward strand.
GAGATGACCTATCTGGACGGCGGTGCCAGCAACGCCTACCAGGCCTTCCTGGATGTCGGCAAGGTGTTCAACTACATCGCCCGCATCTTCTCCGGTGCAAGCTCCATCATCAACAACGTAAACGTGATCTACCAGTCCTTTGTCTCGCTGAACAGCCTGCTGAGCAGCTTCGGCAAGTAAAAAGCCGCTTCCAAAGACCCTGCCGGGCGCCGCACATTTTCGAAAATGTGCGGCGCCTTTTTTCGTGCACACAGCATTTCAGCACAATACAGTGCAAAACTTCACTCTCCGAAATTATGAACAAACATTTTAACTTTTTTGGGCTTCATCGGCCGGCTTTTGGAAAAAATACACATAAAATGAAAAATAGTGCGATATTTTTTCGTCTTTATCTCTTGATTTTGTGTCCGTTTTGTTATATTGTTGTTACAGGGCGTGTGGTAAAATAAGGTAGCTTGTAAAAAAGCTCTTCCGCACCTTTTGCACCCCGCAAATACCGTGGCGGCAAGCGCATTTACAGCCGTTTTTGTTAAGTAATTTCGCATTTTTCGAAAACCTTTTCGTTATTTTTCACTTTAAGGCTTGGGAGTTTGGACACACATGGCAGATCGTGAACTGCGGCGGATGCACCGCGCTGAACTGATAGAGATTATTTATGCACTGAAGCAGAGCGAGGATCAGCTTAAGGCGCAGAACGCCGCGCTTACCGCGCAGCTGCAGGACCGGCGGCTCCGGCTGGAGAAGGCCGGCTCCATCGCACAGGCCGCGCTGGAGCTGAACAATGTGTTCGCCGCCGCGCAGGCCGCCGCCGATGACTATCTGCACTCGGTGCAGGCCAGCCTTGCGGACACCGACGCCGCCGCTGCCAACACCCTTTCGCAGGCGCGCAGCGAGGCCAAGCGCATTCTGGAGCAGGCACAGGCAGACGCCGACAGCCTGAAGGCGCAGACCCGGCAGGAATGCAGCGCCATGGTAGAACAGGCCGAGCAGGAGGTGCAGCAGCGCTGGCAGACATTTGACCGCAAGGCTAACGAGCTGCTGGACCAGTACCGCAGCACCGACAGCCAGCCTTCGGAGGAAACATGAAAAAACGCGATATCCGGTTTGCTTCCATCCCCTCCACCGAGGAAGTAGCCGCAGAACGTGAACGTCTTGCGTACCAGAACCGCTACCAGCGGGTGCTGCGCAGTACGGTCTATATTCTGGTGGTGGTGGCCGCAGCAGCCGTGCTGCTGGCTACGCTGTTTTTACCGGTGCTTCAGGTCTCCGGCGACAGCATGAACCCTACATTAAAAGATAAAGATATTATCCTGCTGGTAAAATCCGACCACATCCAGAACGGCGAGCTGTGCGGCTTTTACTGGCAGAACAAGTTGCTGCTCAAGCGCATCATCGGGCAGCCCGGTGATGTGATCGATATGGACGTGAACGGCGTTGTCTCGGTAAACGGTGAGGTGCTGGACGAACCCTATGTGGACGCGCTGACTGTGGGCGAATGCGACATCCGGTTCCCCTATCAGGTGCCGGAAAACCGCTACTTCGTGCTGGGCGACCACCGCTCCACATCCATCGACAGCCGCAGCAGCGTGATAGGCTGCGTAGAAAAAAGTCAGATCATTGGCAGGGTGTTTTTAAGGGTATGGCCCCTGTCCAGTTTCTCGTTGATCCATTGAGCCCGGGAGGAGGTACTCAAAGTTATGAACGACATCCTTAAAACCTACAAGGAACAGTTCCGCGAAAACCGGCACATGCTGCGGCGCTACACCGCATTTGTGCTGGCGCTTGCCATGATCACCACCCTGTTCGTCAACTGGCAGCTGCACGGCATTGGCATCTCTATGACCGCGCAGTACCAGTGCCATGAGGTGGAGCACACCCACACGGCAGACTGCTACGACAAGGTGCTGATCTGCGGCTACACGGAAGGCGAGCTTGAAAATGCGGACGAGATTGCCGCTGCAGAGGCTGCCGCCGGTTCTGCCCAGAGCAGTGCCGAGGACGAGATCATGCCGCTGGAGCTTGAGCCGCAGATCGAGTTTGTGCCCCACGAGCACACCGCCGACTGCTACATCGAGGTGCAGACCCTGACCTGCATGGAAGAAGAGCACACCCACGGCGACGACTGCTTCGACCCTGAGGACGGCACCCTGATCTGCGAAAAATATGAGCATACCCACGATGCAAGCTGCTACACCACCGAGTACGAGCTGGCATGCGGCCTGGAAGAGGGCGAGCTTGTGGAGCAGGTAGTGGAGCCCACCCAGACCGCCGAGCTGGTGGCTATGGCGGTGGCAGAGCCTGTGGCGCTGGAGCCGGTGGTAAACACTGTAGAGCCCATCTACCACCACCACACCGATGCCTGCTACGAGAAAGTGCTCACCTGCCCCCTGCCGGAGCACCACCACACCGTAGCCTGCCTGAGCGACACCTCCGCCGACCTTGAGACCCCCGAGGAGTGGCAGGCTGCCAACGCCGATGCCGTGATCACCGGCGAGTGGAACAAGGACCTGCTCAGCGTGGCAAAGACCCAGCTGGGCTACGAGCAGAGCGAGAAAAACTTCGAGATCGACCCGGCGGACGGCGTGACCCTGCACTACTACTCCCGCTACGGTCAGTCCTACGGCAACCCCTACGGCGAGTGGGACGTGATGTTCCTCTCCTACTGCCTGAAGTACGCCGAGATCCCCCAAAGCGCCATCCCGCAGGAGGCCAGCGTGCTTGCCCTGCGCAGCTCCATGAGCGGCATGGACTGGCTGCTGCAGGAGGACGGCAGCGCCGCCCAGCCCGGCGATATCGTTATTTATAATAAGTACGTCACCCGCACCGTGGCTGTGGACAGCAGCGCCGCCGGTGCGGAGCCCGATCTGGACGACCTGTTCAGCGTGGATACTGCAGACACCTCCTTCAGCATGGATGCTGCGTTTGAAAACGGCGCAGAGCTTGAGGATTCTGACGCTTCTGCGCTGGATGCAGCCCCCAGCACTGCCCTGCAGGATCCTGCAGCCGCTCCCAGCACCGGCACGCAGGACACTGTGCTCACCCCCAGCATCGTTGACCCGGAGCCGGAGCAGCCCGCCGAAAAGCCGGTGTACAGCGCCGGCACCGCTGCATCCAGCACTGCAACTTCTGCCCCCAGCACTGTGGCTTCCGCACCCAGCACCGTGAGCTCTGCATCCGGCGCGGACACCCTTGCCCCCAGCGTGGGTTCCCCCGCTGCTGAGCCGCAGACCACCACCGTGACCGACGCCTTGCCCGTGGAGACCGTGGGCATCGTGAGCGAGGTGGACGAGGATGCCGGCACACTGACCGTTATTTCCGGCGACGTGAACGGCAAGGTGGATGAGGTAACGCTGTTCAACGCCGAGGTTCTGGGTGTGGTGGATGTTGCCGCCGCCCAGTACGCCGACAAGTACGGCAGCCAGCTGCCCACCATCTCCGCCAGCCGTCCGAACCGTGCGCCTGCATTGGCGGCGGGAGCATCGGCTGAATTGAATGAAAATTGGATCTACAAAGCATTCGCTACGGTCAACGGCACGGAATACACTATAAAAGACAACTATATTCCGCAGCAAGTTCCTAACCTTACGGTCAAGGATGGCGGAAAAGTTGAGCTTACTTACCACTTCACCATCCCCAAAGGTAGCAACTTGCCTGCGGGCACAAACCAGCTGACCTACAAGTTGCCCGATGGTTTTACGCTGAGCCAAGATACTTCTGGTACGTTGAAGAATGAAAGCAACGAAACTATTGGTTCGATCAACGTTGACACAAACGGCAATGTCACCCTTACCTTTGATGGTGATGACCCATTGAGTGGTAAGCAGACCACCGGTCACTTCTATGTTGACTGCACGGTAGACAGAAAAAATACCACCAGTACAGACGAGATCAAGTTCCCCGGTGACGGTACTACCATCAAGATCGAGCAAAAAACAGACCTTACTGTGCAAAAAACGGGTGTGCGCAGCGGCCGGACGGAGGACGGCAAATACAAAATGCACTACACCGTCACAGCCAGTTCTGATAATGGCAGCGGCAAGCCCATTGTGCTGAGTGACTATCTGAATCTGGGCAGTTCTTTTAAGGATGCCAGTTATGAAGGCGTTACTGTCACAAAGGTAACACAAACCGGAAGTACGCCGCTAACCAAAGATACGGATTTCAAGGTTGAAAACGTTACCAGCAGCGGTTTAGACAGCGATGGTATTGCTGATGGCAACCCGGGCATCAAGATCACTGCTGACGGTGTTATTGGTCTGCCTGCACTGGACGAGAATGAGAGCTATATCCTTGAATACGATGTAGTTGTAAATCATGACGGCTTGAAGGCTGAAAACCTGTCCAACCGCGTCTATGCCAATGACGAAACGGGTAAAACGGATCTCTATTTCCACAATGAGATGGGAAAGAGCGGCAGCTATGACCCTGATACGGGCGAGATCACATGGAAAATCAACATCAAACCCAACGGTGCGTCCATATACAACTTTGAGCTCAAGGATACCCTGCCTGCCGGTCACAAGATGACCGGTTACTTCGAGGTTTCCGGCAACAGCTCTGGTTTGATTTCGAAAGAAACCGATAAATTTACGGGCGCTACCGAATTCACCTATAAGTTCGATGACGCAAAATTCGATACCAGTAATCCCGATTATGAGTACACCGTCACCTACACGACCAAAGCACCGGCAAGCTTCACGATCGGCAACAGCGTTACCAATAGCGCTTCTTTGGAGCTGAACGGCCACAAAAAGTGGGACGCTTCCGGCTCTGCATCCTACGATAACCGCGGTCAGACCCATGATAAGGAAGCGCTGGACAATACCACCCTTGATGACAGCAAGGCAAATGGCACTCCCTTCAAAATGCGTTGGAAGCTGACCGTTACACCGCCCTACGTTTGGAACGCAAGCGGAGGTCAATCGGATAAGCTTCTTGAGATCACAGACTGCATCAACAAGCCTTGGGTCTCTTCCGGTACGGTCACAAGCAGCGATCACTACGCCATCCTGAAAGACCTGCACAAAGAGATCACCGAGAATCTCGTTCTCAAGCTTAAAGGCGGCGCGGAAATCAATTACAATGATCTGGCAACGAACAACCTCTCTCTGCAGATCGAGTATTATTCCTCGACCGATTGTTCCGGCACTCCGCTTGCCACCGTTAAGCTTGGCGATGCATCCCCTACGAAGGATGATCACGTTGGTTCCTTCAAGCTGGTGTTCCAGAAGGATGGTTATACCGGCGCACGGATCGATTCTGTTGTCATTTCCGAGTACAGCACGCTGGGCTCTTTCAGCGGGCTGAGCGCGGGACAGACCATCGGCTTCAAGAACGTATCCAATGGCGACTCTGCAGAGTATAAGTACAATATCCCCGACAAGCCTGCCGCCATGAAGCTGATCAAAATGTCTGCCGATAAGCCGCCTGAAACCTCAACTTCTGAAGGATTTTACGCGACTGACAATGTTAAAATAACGGCGGGCAATGGCACCGATGGCGAGACCTATATCTACTACCAGCTCAAGCTGGAAACCAACAGGGGTATTCCGGCACTGCCCGCAACCATCACCGATAAGCTGCCGGATCATGTGACCTATGTGGATGGCTCTGCTCAGTTGATCGCAGAGGATTATCAGAGTCAATACTATCACCCTTACCATGATTCTACAAGCTACAATGGTAAGAATAGCTATTGGTATAACAATATCAGTCTGAGTGATGTGCGCTTCTTTGCATCAACTTACGATTCTGCAACAAACACCTTGAAATTCAAGTTGAATGATGAAATCCAGTATGTTGCAAATCAATTCACTTCCTTCTACATCCGCTATACAGTCAAGGTGGATAAAGACATCTGGAACTCGAGCCTTACGACTACCCAGACTCAATATTTCGACAACACTGCAAAGTGGGAGGGCGTAGACGATTCCACAACAAAAACCACCGTGGAATACAAATCCGCCCTGCTGGAAAAGAACGGCTCCTACGATTCAAAAGCCAACGAGGTCACCTACTCCATCATCATCAACCCCAAAAAGTTGAAGCTTGGCGATGAATCGATGATCACATTGATAGACAAAGTGGTCGTTCCTGATCGTCCTAAAAACAGTGCTGCGCTGGTTGATTCCTCGATCAAGCTGTATGATTATGATGCAGCTACCGGTAAAAAAGGCGTAGAGCTCCCCTCCGATTCCTACAAAACGAGCTATCAGGAGACTTCGGAAGGGTATATCCTCACCGTTCAGGTGCTGAACGAGCAATCGTATCTGCTGGAATATAAGTACGCAAACACCAGCAACACCGCCTACACGATGACAAACACCGCAGAGCTTTACGGTTACACCACCAAAACTGTTTCGACCACCGTTGAGCATTCTAACGCTAGCGGCAGCGCACACACGGTGGGCTTGACCATCCACAAGGTAGATAGCAATAACGTCAAAACCTCCCTGACCGGTGCACATTTCAAGCTGGAAAAGTACAATGCCACCCTCCAACAGTTTGAGATTGTAAATTCAGACATTCCTGCTAAGGCTGCGGATGGCAGTTACTTCTACCTTTCCTTCTCGAACAGCAGCAGCACCGCCCCTGACGGCACTGTTCTGTACCCCTTCAATACCCTTTACCGTCTGACCGAGACCGTAGCCCCCTCCGGCTACGCACTGGACTCCACGCCGCGTTACTTCATCTGGAGCACGGTTGGAACTGATCCCAATACTGCATATCTCAATGCGGTTGGGTCAACAGGGCTGGCAGAGGTTGCTCAGGGTGATGTCAGCTACTACTACGAGGGCGATGCCATTACCCTGACGGTAAAGAACACAAGCAACCGCCTTACCATCCAAAAGCTCTGGAAAGATCAGAATGGTACCTTTATGGACGGCAGCGACGCAAAGCTGCCTGCTGAAATTACCGTGGAGCTTTACAAGTGTGATGCTCCAAAGGGCGTTGGCACCTTTGTGCAGGAGTTTAAGCTTACATCGGCAACCGACTGGAAAATGGTCTATGAAATCCCTGCCGATGATCTTAACCGCTACTTCTACGTAGTGGAGACCTCTACCAACACAAGATACGATGTGGAATACACCGTAAACTATGTGAAGGGTGCTGATATCATCCTTGTGACCAACAAGGAAAAGGAAAACGCCGACTACGAGCTCCCCTCTACCGGCGGGTCCGGTACACTCCCGTACACAGCCGTGGG
>CAVKCU010000056.1:0-8304 GCA_963654645.1 Clostridiales bacterium
TCGGCACTGTGCCCGGCGTTCTGGTCGGCGTTCTGGTCTTTGAGCTGATGAAGGTCGCTCTGCAGTTCATGAACGTCAACTCCTCCTACACCTACATCGTTCAGGGCCTTGTCATTATCGTGGCTGTCGCCATTGATATCCGCAAGTATCTGGCTAAGAAGTAATCTCCTCATCATCCCCCTTTGCACCCGCAGTCTTTGCACTGCGGGTGCTTTTTTTGTCCACATTTTTGTGGTATCATAAGGAAAAACATCTTATTCTTACAGGAGGGACTTTCCATGGCACAGCCCACCCCGGACACCCAGACCGAGCTTGAACGCCGCGAGGCCGCACTGGCCGCCCGCGAGGCAGAACTTGCCCGCCAGCAGGCTGAATTGCAGGCACAGAAGGCCGATTTTGAGCAGGGCAAAAAGCGCCTGCTGGACAACGGCAACAAGGACTTTGTAAACCCCAAGGAAAAGCTTTATGATAAATTCCCGCTCACGGTGCACCAGATGGATATCATCATCGGCGTGCTGTTCGCTTTGATTGCTCTTTTCCTTGTGCTGGGTGTGACCCACACCAGCTTTTTCGGCCTGTTCGGCGGCTGAGCCGCAGGCGCATCCTCTGTGAAAAAATTCCGTAAAGGAGAATAAAAATGGCACACTATCCCGGTTATACCGTCCTGCGCACCGAGGACTGCCCCGAGCAGCACGGTACTTTGACCCTGCTCACCCATGACGTCAGCGGCGCAGCCGTGCTGCTGGTGGAGAACGAGGACGTCAACAAGGCCTTTGGTATTGGCTTCGGCACCTTTCCTTCCGATGACACCGGCGTGTTCCACATTCTGGAGCACTCCGTGCTGGCGGGCAGCGAAAAATACCCGGTCAGTTCCCCCTTCGTGCAGCTGCTCAAAAGCAGCATGGCTTCCTTCCTCAATGCGATGACCTTCCCGGATAAGACGGTCTATCCCTTTGCCACCCCCAACGAGACCGATTTCTGCAACCTGATGGATGTCTACCTGAACGCAGTGTTCTGCCCGCTGGCTATGGTGGACTCTGCCGTGTTCGAGCAGGAGGGCTGGCATCGGGACACGGACGGCACAGTCAGCGGCGTGGTCTACAACGAGATGCAGGGCGCGCTGGCTTCCCCGGATGCCCAGCTGCAAAACGCCCTGCAGCGGGCAATGTTCCCGGATACCGCCTACGGCTTTGTGTCCGGCGGTGACCCGGCGTCCATCCCCGCTCTGACCTACGAGAAATACCAGCGGGTGTACCGCCGCCATTACAGCGCCGACAACTGCTGCATCACCCTGTACGGCAAGATGGACATGGCCGACAAGCTAGCGCGGCTGGACAGGGACTATCTGTCCAAGATGCCCAAAGCCGCAGCCCGTCCCCGCCTGACCATGCAGGACGAGCAGCCCGGCGCATTCGTGGAGTTGCCCTACTACACCGACCAGCCCAAGCCGGACGAGGTGCAGTGCGCACTGGCATGGTATACCGGCGCCTTTGCCGACCGGGAGCGCCAGCTGGGCGTGGAGATCTTGCTGGGTGCGCTGCTGAGCACCAATAGTTCCCCCCTCAAGGCCGCGCTGCTGGCTGAGCAGCTGGGCGCCGATATCGACATCGGTTTTGACGACAGCACCCTGCAGCCCACCTTGGAGCTGCTGCTGCGTGGTGCTACGGCAGATTCCGCCCGCAAGTTTGCCCCCGCTGTGCGCAGAGCCGTGGACGAGCTGCTAAAGACCGGCATTCCCCACGACTTGCTGCTGGCTGCTTTGAACGAGGCGGAGTTTGCCTCGCTGGAGCGCCCGGGCAGTCTGCCGGACGGCGTGCTGGACGCCATCAACGCCGCCACCGGCTGGCTGCACACCGGCGATGCCGCCCTGCTGCTGCACACCGACAAGCTCTTTGCCGCCCTGCGCAGCAAGCTGGAGGAGGGCTGGTTCGACACCCTGCTGCGGGAGCTGTTTGCCCCCGCCCCGGTGCAGGTGCTGCAGATCCCCGCCGCACCCAAAGCCGAGAACGCCACTACCCCGGTGCGCACCGATGGCAAGCTGGTGCTGGAGCACCCCCTCACCGCTGCCGACCTTGGCGCGGGCGATGTCACCCCGCTGGACAGCGCCGAGCAGCTGGCTGGTGCCACCCTGCTGCGCCACCCCTCTGCCGGCAGCCTGTACCTAAATTTCTACTATGACTTGGGCAGCATCACCCCGGAGGAGCTGCAATACCTGAACCTGCTCACCGATGTGCTGGACGAGCTGGACACCCCTGCCCATACCGCCCAGCAGCTGAACACCCTGCGCAGCACATGGCTGGGCGACAGCCGCGCCCAGCTGGATCTCTGGACCGGGCGGCAGGAGGGCAATCCCTGCCACGCCAAGCTCACCCTCTGCCTGAGCCTGCTGGAGCGCAGCCTGGAAAAGGCGGTGGAGATCGGCGGCGAGTGGCTGTACGATACCGTCCTTACCGGCGCTGCCGCCGAGGCAGCCTATGCCCGGGTGGTCAGCCAGCTGAAGCTGCGCATGGAGCAGCTGTTCATCCAGCAGGGCAACGAGTTTGCCTCTACCCGCGCCCGCGCCCATTATTATGTAGAGGGCGCTGCGGACGAAGCCTGCACCGGCGTGAGCTATTACCGCTTCCTGTGCAGTCTGCTGGAAAACGCCGACTGGGCGGCACTGGGCGCAAAGCTGGACGCTCTGCGCAGCCGGGTGCTGCAAAACGCCGCCCTGACCGTCAGCCTGCACGGCACCGAAGCCGCACTGGAAAAGCTGCGCGCCCTGCTGCCGGAAAGCCGCTTTGCTGCTGTGCAGCGCACCCCGGCGCAGCCCTACACCCAGCCCCTGACGCCCCCGGTGAACGAAGCCTTTATCATTGACGGCGGCGTGAACTACGATGTGCTGGCATGGCCCATGCTTCGGGACAGCCGCCGCCGGGTGCTGGCGCGGGTGATGAGCTACGAATACCTGTGGCACACCATCCGGGAAGTGGGCGGTGCCTACGGCACCGGAATGCTCTGTGCAGACGGCATCGAATTTTTGTACACCTACCGGGATCCCCACCTGCGGGAAAGCTACGACACCTTTGCAAGCGCTCCTGCCGCCCTTGCCGCCCGGGACTACACCGCCCGGGATCTGGACGAGTTCATCGTGGGCACCGCCGCCAAGCTGGACACGCCCCTCAAGGCGCGTGCTGCTGCCCGGGAGCTGGACCACCGGTACTTCTGCGGCATCACAGACGAGCTGCGCGCCGACGACCGCAAGGCGCTGTGCAGCGTGGACGCCACCCTGCTCAAAGCACAGGCCGCTGCCCTGTCTGACGTGCTGTCCGGCGGCGTGCGGGTGGCCTTTGGCAGCAAGGACGCCGTGGAAGCCGCAAAGGATCTGTTCGACCGGGTAGAGACGCTGTAAGCGCTTGCACTGCGGGCGGGACGATTTTAAATGCGCTCCGCGTGTGCTTTGCGCATATTCAGCGGAAAAAATATTTTAAATTTGGGGTTTCTGAAAAGTCTGCGGACTTTTCAGAAACCCTTTTTTCACGAAAGGGGTCGTAACGGCAAACGGCAGCTGTGCAAAGGCGCCCCCTTGGGGGAGCTGCCGAACGCAGTGAGGCTGAAGGGGTGTCCGCACCTACTTTTTTAAAGACATTTTTCTGCACAAAGTGCCGGTATTCCGTCCAAACGACTAAAAAATGTCGAATTTTTTGTCAGATAAGTCATACTTATTTAAGAAAATTTGAACAAATTGCGAAATTTATGTGTTTCTGGTGTGGACAAAAACGTTTTCAGCTGATAGAATGGGAGCTGTTCTTTCTCCGCCGTCCGCAACCGGCGGAGTGTTTTATTGGAAGCAGGAGGTTTCTCATGTTAGAAAAGTTCTTTCACCTGAAAGAAAACCACACCGATGTAAAGACCGAGATCATGGCTGGTATCACTACCTTCATGACCATGGCTTACATCCTTGCCGTCAACCCCAACATCCTGTCCGCTGCGGGCATGGATTCCAAGGCTGTGCTGATCGCCACCGCGCTGGCATCCTTTATTGCCACCGCTCTGATGGCTGTGCTGGCAAACTACCCCTTTGCACTGGCTCCCGGCATGGGTCTGAACGCCTACTTTGCCTACACGGTCGTGCTGACCATGGGCTACAGCTGGCAGCTGGCTCTGATGGCGGTCTTTGTTGAGGGCGTCATCTTCATCGCACTGTCCCTGACCAATGTGCGCGAGGGCATCTTCAATGCCATTCCCATGACCCTGAAGAGCGCCGTCAGCGTGGGCATCGGTCTGTTCGTGGCCTTTGTCGGTCTGCAGAACGCCAAACTGATCGTCAACAGCGATTCCACGCTGGTCACCTACCAGCACTTCAAGGGCGCAACCTTCCACAGCGTGGGCGTGGGCGCTATTCTGGCTCTGCTGGGCGTGGTCATCACCGCCATCCTGCTGGTCAAAAAGGTCAAGGGCGGCATTCTGTACGGCATCCTGATCACCTGGCTGCTGGGCATCCTGTGCGAGCTGACCGGTATCTACGTCCCCGATGTGGAGGCCGGCATGTACTCCGTCATCCCCACCGCTTTTGTCAGCTTCGACTTCTCCGCACTGGGCAAGACCTTTGGTCAGGTGTTCAAGACCGACTTCTCCGGTGTCGGCCCGCTGAACTTCTTCGCCGTGATGTTCTCCTTCCTGTTCGTGGACCTGTTCGACACGCTGGGCACCCTGATCGGCGTGGCCTCCAAGGCTGATATGCTGGACGAGGACGGCCGTCTGCCCCACATCAAGGGCGCACTGATGGCGGACTCCATCGGCACCTGCGTGGGCGCTGTGCTGGGCACTTCCACCACCACCACCTTCGTGGAGAGCGCCTCCGGCGTTACCGAGGGCGGCCGCACCGGTCTGACCTCTATGACCACCGGTGTGCTGTTTCTGCTGGCTACCATCTTCAGCCCGCTGTTCCTCACCATTCCCAGCTTCGCTACCGCTCCGGCTCTGATCATCGTGGGCTTCTACATGATGGGCTCTGCCGTCAAGATCGACTTCAATGATCCCAGCGAGGGCATCCCCGCCTTCCTGACCATTCTGGCTATGCCCACCGCTTACAGCATCTCCGAGGGTATCGCCATCGGCATCATCTCCTGGACCATCATCAACGTGGTCACCGGCAAGGCCAAGGAGAAGAAGATCAGCCCGCTGATGTATGTGCTCACCGTGCTGTTCATCCTCAAGTATGTGTTCCTCTAATTTCCTGCGCGTATAAAAAAGCCAAGCACCCCCTGCGGTCTGCCCGTACAGACCACAGGGGGTGTTTTTGTTGGGGAGGGGAAAGCGCAAAAAAGCACAACAACCTGACCCGCAGATCCGGCTGTTGTGCGCTCTTGTATCCTTATTTTTTCCGCGGATGGATATGGATCTCCGGGATGGCTACATTGTCGTAATGGATGGGGCGGTCTGCCTCCGGGGTGCTGTCTGCCGCTTCGTGCCGCACCTTGCCGGTATGCACCTCCGGCACCGCCACCGTTTCTTCCTGTCCGTTCTTTCTGCTCCGGCTCTTCTGCCCGAACCAGTTTTTCAGCCGCTGATGGATGACCATAGCCTTTTCTCCTTTCCGGCACGGAGGCTTTTCCCCTCCGTGCGCACACCGGACGTCTCAGATAAAGTTGATGAATACCGTGATGACCAGACTGTTGAGAAAGTCCGCAAACAGGCTGCCCACCAGCGGGATCAGCAGATATGCCTTGACGGAAGGTGCATACCTGTCGCACACAGCCTGCATATTGGCCATGGCATTGGGGGTAGCGCCCATGCCGAAGCCGCACAGACCCGAAACGATGACCGCCGCATCGTAGTCCCTTCCCATCACGTTATACGCCACCACAATGGCATACACGATCATGAACAGCGTCTGCCCTGCCAGCAGGATGAACAGCGGCAGCGCCAGCTCTGCCAGCTGCCAGATCTTCAGGGTGATCATTGCCATGCCTAAGAACAGCGACAGGCAGATACCGCCGATATCGTTGATCTCGCCCATATATACGATGTAGCCGCCGCCGTACTCGCCCACGTTGCGGATGATGGCCGCCGCGATCATAGCACCGATATAGATGGGGAAGGTCATCCCGGTCAGAGACAGCAGCTTGGAAAGCACTGTGCCGATGCCCATGGCAAGGATCAGCTGAAAGCTGGCAGCAGGGTACATACTGTGCCGCTCGTGCTTGATCTCCTCCTCCACCAGCAGGCTGTCATCCTCTGTCACCGCAGTGTCCAGCAGATGGTGCCGCTCAATAAGCATTTTGCCGATGGGACCGCCCATCATGCTGCCCGCGATCAAACCATAGGTGGCGGCGGCGGTGCACAGGGTGGTTGCACCCCGGATGCCAAAATCCTCCAGCACCGGACCGAAGGCACCCGCCGTGCCGTGACCGCCCACCATGGGAATGGAGCCAGTGCACAGCCCCACCAGCGGATCCACCTGCAGCAGGCTTGCCAGCCCCACTGCAATAAAGTTCTGGCTGACGATCAGCACAATGACCACGCCCAGAAATACGATCATCGCCCTGCCGCCTCTTTTCAGCACCTTCAGGTTTGCCTGAAAGCCCACCGAAGTGAAGAACATCACCATGCAGACTTCCTTGAGGATGTCGTCAAAGGCAAACTCTGCCACGCCGGTAACGTAGCACACACAGGTAAAAATGGCGAACAGCACGCCGCCGATGACCGGGGCCGGGATGCAGAATTTTTCCAGCATCCGCACCCGCTCCCGCAAAAATTTGCCCAGCAGCAGCACCAGCACCGAGAGTGCCAGTGTCTGATACATATCCAGTTCTATCTTCATATCGTCTTTCTTTCCCTCCGTTTCCCGGCAGCATTCAGGATGCCGCTGTGATGCCTGCCGTCTTATAGTAGGCGGCAGCTCCCTTGTGGAACGGGATGCCCACGCCCTCGGTTGCCTCAGCTTCAGTATCCAGCCGGATGCCCAGCTGCGCGCTCAGGCTCTCGCGCCCGTCGAACAACAGCTTCGTCAGCTGTTCCACCTGCTTTTCCGACAGCGCCGCGCTAGCCAGCAGCACCGCTTTTACGCCCACCGTCTGCACATCCTCTTCCTGTCCGGGGTAAGTGCCCGCCGGAATGGTGCACACGCTGTAGCTGCTGCAACTGTCCTGCAGGCGCTTTGCAGCCGCACCGTCCACACACAGCAGCCGGATGCCGCAGTCCTCCGCCAGCGCGGTCACCACTGCACTGGGCGCACCGGCTGTGATGAACATGGCATCGATCCTGCCAGCCTTCAGCTGCGCCGCAGCATCCTCGTAATTCAGGTTGATGGTCTCTACCAGTTTTTCGTTCAAACCGTAGGCAGACAGGATCTGCCATGCGTTCTGCTCTGAACCGGACTCCTCCGCGCCGATACTCACTGTTTTGCCCTGCAGTTCTTCTACAGACTGGATATCAGAATCCGCCCGCACGATCACCTGACAAGCTTCGGTATACAGCGCAGCGACCGCACAGAACTTGTTTTCCATCTCTTCATCCTGAAAAATACCGCTCTGCTCGTAGGCATCCCGCACAAGGTCCGCCTGTGCCACCGCCAGCTGCAGGTAATCTCCCATCAGCAGGCGCAAGTTTGCCGCAGACCCGGCGGTGTTCTTTAGCTCCACCGTGCCGTTCCCGCTGTCATTTTCCAGCGCCGCAAAGCCCTTGCCAAAGGCATGGTATACGCCGCCTTCCCCGGCTACGCCCATGCGCATCCGCCGGGCAGTGCCGGCAGACGCGCAGCCCGCCAGCAGCACCGCCGCCAGCATAATGCCTGCCAGCAGCACCGCGATTCCTCTGTGTTTCAATGTTTGCACCCCGCATTCTCTCTGCTGCCGCAGTGCAGCAGATGATTTTTCTTCAATTATAAGCAAGCCACAAGTGAAAATCAATCACCTCTTTTTATTTTTCTGAAAAAGCTTCTGTTTTTCAGCCGGAAAGTGCACCGGTTGCTGCCGCCTGCAGCAAAAAAGGGCCGCTGCACCAGATGCTGTGCAGCAGCCCTTTGCATCGTTATAACAAGCGCTTCAGCGGTTCACCGCGAAGGCTCAAGCCCGCTTCGTCTCTTCTGTCCGGGTGGAAATGCCGAACAGCACAAAGCCGATGACGAACAGGATGGCAATGGAGCCAACGCCCACGTTGGCGCTGCCGGTCAGCTGGCTGCCCACGCTGACGATCATGGTGCCGAGGAAGGAGGCCCCCTTGCCGCAGATATCGAACAGGCCGAAGTATTCGCCGGATTTTTCCTGCGGGATGATCTTGGCAAAGTGGCTGCGGCTCAGTGCCTGCACACCGCCCTGGAAC
>CAVKCU010000057.1:0-8158 GCA_963654645.1 Clostridiales bacterium
TGCCGATCTGATAGACCTTTTCTACGATGGGATTCATAACGCATTTCTCCTTTTATATTTGAACTCTCTCGGTGCGTCGGGCTGGCCCATGCGGGCGCAATACCCCCCTACGCGCTTATAGTACTAGTATAAACGAACAGCCCGTCTTTGGTAATACTCAACAAGCACAATGTTTGGCATAATAGCTTGTATACATTGCACAAAAATGACGAATGACCCGAAAAATCGGGGCAAAACCCGGTGAAAATGCTGTGAAATCGCTGCAAAAACTGGCTCAGATGCCAAGCGTTTCCAGTATCTCGGCAACGCCGTCATGGTCGCAGTCGGCATTGCTGACAAGGTGCGCCAGCGCCCGGATCTCCGGCATTCCGTTTGCCATCACAGCAGCCACTCCGGCCTTCTGCAGCATGGCGCGGTCGTTCTCGCTGTCGCCCACCGCAAGGGTGGATGCGTGCGGGACGCCCAGCCGGTCTGCCAGCGCGCGCAGCGCTTCGCCCTTGTCCACACCGGCGGCGGTCACCTCCACATTCTTCGGCGATCCCTGCACGACCTCCACGCCCGGGACGGCGTAAAAGCGGGGCAGCGCAGCCGCAGCCTGCTGCGGGTCCTCAAAGAACACGCAGAGCTTTTCAATGGCAAAGGCGTTGCGGCTCATCCACTCGGCTGCGTCACGCAGAATGGTAAAGCGTCCGTCATTGGGCTGGCGCGCTTCGGTGCTGTCTTTCAGCGCCGCCCGGGCGGCGGCAAGCGCAATGCTGTGGGCATCGGTGCAGGCGTATCCGTCCGAGAAAATGCGCAGATCGGCGTGGAAGCTCTCGCAGACGGCAAAGGCTTCGCGGGCGGTCTGTGCCGGCATCAGGCTGTGCAACAGGCAGACCGGGGTGCTGGTGCGGTGCTCCTTCGCGTTGGAATAGCGGCTGTACACTGCGCCCACGGGGTCTGCGCCCAAGTCCCACACGGCGGCGCCGTTGCAGGTGATGACGTAGCGGATGCCGGGCAGCTGCGCCACCTCCGGCGGCAGGCTGGCGAGCGGACGCCCGGTGGCGGGCACGATATACACGCCCTTGTCCACGGCGGCCTGCAGGGCGGCGCGGGTGCGGGGGGTGACGTGACCCTCACGGTTCAGCAGGGTGCCGTCCAGATCCAGCGCGACCAGACGGATGGCGGGAAATTGTTGTGGCATGGTGTACTCCTTTTATAATAAGATGCAGCTCATTTTTTATTGTATCGCAGGGGCAGCATTTGCGCAAGTGGGCGGAATGTGGTATAATAACACGTCAATTCACATAAAAAATAGGAGAAACGACATGAAGCTTGACCAACTGCGCAGCCGGTGCCGCCCGCACCTGTGGTACCAGCTGTACTGGGTCGTGTACCTGATCTGGTTCTTCTGGCTGGATCTTACCATCACCGCCCCGAAATATATCATTCACAGTCCGCTGGACGATCTGATCCCCTTCAACGAGTGGTTCGTGATCCCCTACTGCAGCTGGTTTTTGCTGCTGGCGGGGGTAACGGCGGCACTGTGGTGGTGCGATACCGCCAGCTACGACAAGCTTTGCCTGACCATGTTTTCCGGCATGACCTTCTGCCTGATCCTGTACATGATCCTGCCCAACGGGCTGGAGCTGCGCCCCGCCGTGGAGACCCTTGGCAGGGATAACCCGGCGCTGCGGATCATGCAGCTGCTGTGGAAAGCGGATGCCGCCGTGAACGTCTGCCCCTCCATCCACTGCCAGAGCTCCGCCTGTATGGCGATGGCGTTCAGCCACAGCAAACTGGCAGAGGGCAAGCCCCTGCGCAAGGTGCTGGCGTGGGTGTGGGCAGCGCTGATCTGCCTGTCCACCGTGTTCACCAAGCAGCACTCGGTCATTGATGTGGTCTGCGGCTTGGCGGTAGCCTTTGTGTGGCTGCCGGTGGTGTACCGCCCGGTGCGGGCACTTCATTGAACAAAATAGCAAAAAATTGCCCTTGATTTTCGGTTGCTCCTGCTATTGACAGTTGCCCGGCAGTTGGGTAATATGGTCATATACTAATATATCACCAACTGACCCCGAAGGGAGAACACTGCAATGGCATCTTTGAGTGCGAGGGAACAGGCATATCAGACCATCCGAAGCCGGATCATCACCATGGAGCTGAAGCCCGGCGACCCCCTGAACGACAGGGAGCTTGCGGAACAGATGGGCATCAGCCGCACCCCCATGCGGGAGGCGCTGATCATGCTCAACATTGCCCACATGGTGGACATCAAGCCCCAGAGCGGCACCCATGTGGCACCCATCGACCTGAAGCGGATGGAGCTGGAGCAGTTTGCCCGTTTTACCCTTGAAAAAGAGATATTGAACCGCGTGCGCGGACGCCTGACCGACCAGCAGGAGCAGGAGTACCGGCAGGTCATCGAGCGCTACCGTCTGCTGGAGGCGGACCAGACCCAGCCGGACCGGGAGACCCGCCTGCTGGAGCTGGACAACCAGTTCCACCGCAAGGCGTTTGAGATCGCCGGCATGGAGGCGCATTTTGACCACATGCTCGGCGAGCTGCAGCACGTGGAGCGCATCCGCAAGTTCAGCCTGCAGACCAACGAGAACAAGTCCGTTTGCGATGCGCACACCCGCATTCTGGAAATGGTGCTGCACGGCACCGCCGAAGAGCTGGGCGAAGCGCTGGAAAGCCACCTGAACCGCTATAAGCTTTCGGTGGAGCAGGCCCGCAGCGTCCACCCGGAATACTTTACCGAGGGTTGATCGAAAAGCCCCTGTCTGCAAGGCGGACAGGGGCTTTTTTCATCCGGCATCCGGCAGGCATAAAAACAGCCCCGCAGACGGGGCGCAAGGAGAACAAAGCTATGTATGATCAGGCAAACCGTGATATCCATTGCCTGCGGCTCTCGCTGACCGAGAGCTGCAACCTGCGCTGCTGCTACTGCCGCCCGCGGGAGCCTGCCGTGCTGCCGCCGCCGGAGCTTACCGATGCAGAGCTGCTGCATCTGGTGCAGCTGTTTGCCGCCTGCGGCATCGATACCCTGCGGCTGACCGGCGGCGAGCCCCTGCTGCGTCCCGGTGTGCCGCAGCTGACCGCCCGGCTCAAGGCGGTGCCCGGCATCCGCAAGGTGACCCTGACCACCAACGGCACCCTGCTGTCGGCGCAGCTGCCGGCACTGAAGGAGGCCGGGCTGGACGGCATCAATCTGAGCCTGAACAGCCTGAGCTATACCCGGAACAAGCGCATCTCCCACATTACGCCGCAGCAGCACGCCGCTGTGAAGCAGGCTTTTGAGGATGCCATGTTCTGCGGC
The DNA here is from genome assembly GCA_963654645.1 of Clostridiales bacterium. Lineage (GTDB taxonomy): Bacteria > Bacillota > Clostridia > Oscillospirales > Ruminococcaceae > Faecalibacterium. Next base: position 3,299 of record CAVKCU010000057.1, read on the forward strand.
ATTCCGCTCAAGCTCAACTATATGGCGCTGCGGGGCTATAATGAGCAGGACTACCGGTGGCTCGTCCGGCGGTATGTCCGGTTTTTCCCCGTCCGGCTGCGGTTTCTGGAGCTGATGCCCGTGGGCTGCGCCCGCGACCTGCAGGAGCTGGGCATCCCCAACAGCGAGATCCTGCAGCAGCTGCGGCAGGACTATCCCCGGCTGTACAGCCTGCCCCCGGCGCAGAGTGCCGCTTTTGGGGATGGACCGGCAGTATATTACACAAACCCGGGCTGGGCGGGCAGTGTGGGCTTTATCAGCCCGGTGCATGGCAAAGAGCCCTTCTGCTCCCGCTGCAACCGGGTGCGGCTGTCTGCCTCCGGCTTCCTGCGGCCCTGTCTGGCAAGCGAGGAAGGCGCAGAGCTGGGAGAAATGCTGCGCGGCGGCGCATCGGATGTGCAGCTGCTGGAAGCGATCCAGACAGCGATCCGCAGCAAGCCCCTGCAGCATCCCTTTCACCCATGGGACTGCCTTGATATCCCGGTGACCCGGGATATGTACCGCATCGGGGGCTGACGGCGCTGCCGGTCAATCTGTTTTGGTAGGACGGATGGTCACTTCGCCGCAGCGCAGCGCTTCGGTGCGTCCGCTCTCCCGCTGCACCACCAGCCGCCCGGCATCGTCAATGGAAAGCGCCTGTGCGGCGTAGGTCTCGGTGCCGGTGCACACAGTCACCCAATGACCGGGCACAAAGCAGCGGGCGCGGTATTCGTCCAGACATTCAAAGCCCGGGCAGAGCGCCAACAGCTCCCGCCCGATGGCACCTGCCAGCGCCGCCCGGCTTACCGGGGCGGGGCCGCCGGGGTATAAGCTGCCTGCTTTGGCGGTCAGCTCCGGGGGAAAATCCTCAGCGGCGGCGGTCAGGTTCAGCCCGATGCCCACCACCAGCCATTCCAGCTGACCGCTTTCAAGGTCGGTGCCGGCTTCGGTCAGGATACCGCACACCTTTTTGCCTTTATAATATAGGTCGTTCACCCACTTGATGGCAAGTTCCAGCCCGCACAGCGTCTGCACCGCCCGGCATACTGCCACCGCCGCGCCGATGGTGGCGGTCTGGGCGTTGGCGGCAGGCAGCGGCGGGCGCAGCACTACTGAGCAGTACACCCCCTTGCCCGCCGGGCTGGCAAAGCTGCGCCCCAGCCGCCCGCGCCCGGCGGTCTGCCCGCCCGCCAGCACCAGTGTGCCGTGGGCAGCGCCTTCCAGCGCCAGCAGCTTTGCGGTGCGGTTGGTGCTTTCCAGCGTGTCGTACAGCTGCACCGGGGCAGGGTAGGCACCCACCGCTTCGGCGCAGAAGGGGTCGCCGCCCAGCAGACGGTACCCCCGGCGGGAGGCTGCTTCCAGCGCATAGCCCTGCGCGGTAAGCGCCGCCGCCGCCTTGTGCACGGCGGCGCGGCTGACCCCCAGCTGCTGTGCCAGCTGCTGACCGGAAATATACGCGCCCTCGGCGGCGCTGAGCGCCTGTAAAAGCGCCTGACGAGTGGTGGATGCCATGGCGAAAACCCTCCCTATATGTTATATTACGATTGTACCATATCTGCGGAAGAAGAAAAAGTTTTAAATTATTTTAGTTTTTATGCAGGAACCGCCGCCGCTCCTTCGTATTAAAGACAGAAGGGCGGCGCAGAGCACCGTATCCAGAACCGGAAAGGAGGCCGTGCAGCGCGTTGACAACACAGGAATTCAGCACGATGGTGCAGAAATATCAGGCGCTCGTGTACACGGTCTGCCATCAGCTGGTACCGGATGTGCAGGAAGCGCAGGACTTGACGCAGGAGACCTTTCTGGCGGCGTGGCGGGCGATCGACCGCTGCCCGCCCGGCTTTGAAAAGCAATGGCTGGCGCGCATCGCCGCCAACAAAGCCAAGGACTATCTGCGCAGCGCATGGGTGCGCAAGATGAACACCCCCGGCGACGAAGTGCTGGCGCTGGAAGGTGCGCCGCCCGGTATGCAGCCGGAACAGCAGGTGCTGGAAGCGCTGGGCGAAGAAGAGCTTACAGAGATGATCTTAGATCTGCGCGAGCCCTACCGCACGCCCTGCAGTCTGGTGCTGCTGGAACAGCACACCATGGCTGAGGCTGCAAAATTGTGCGGACGCCCGCCCAAAACGGTGGAAGCACAGATCTACCGCGCCAAAAAGATGCTGGCGCAGCAGATCCTGCAAAACGACCGCATATCCTGTGAAAGGAGGAGCGTACATGGAACTGTTTGACGCAAAAGGCTGTCTGAGTGAGGAAGGTTTACAGGCACTGGTCGGCGGGCAATTGGACGAAACGCAGCGGCTGGAAGCCGCTGAGCACCTTGCCTACTGCGACCGCTGCATGGACCGCTACACCGCCCTGCTGACCGACGATGTGCTGGAACAGCCGCCGCGCTCCGCCCGGGGCGCGGTGATGGGCACCATCTGGATACGGCTGATGCAGAACACATGGGGACGCGCCGCCGTGGCAACAGTGGCGGCGGTTCTGGCGCTGACCCTGTGGCGTGCCGGTACGCTGGAACAGATCTTGCACACCGGGCAGCAGCTGAACACATGGCTGCCGCAGACCACACAGCAGACCGAACCGGAGCTGCTGGGCAAGCCGGTGAACGACAAAGCCCCGCAGCCTTCTACCGCTCCGCTGGGCAAGCCCATAGAGGACAAAATGCAGCTGACCGAAAAAATATCCGACGCACTGGACGCGCTTTTGCACCGCAGTGCAGACACCACTGAGAAATGAGGGAACTGATTATGAAGAAAAACGGGATCCTGACCCTGCTGTTTGCCTGTGTGCCGGGTGCAGGGCAGATGTATCAGGGCTATATGAAGCGGGGACTCTCGCTCATCACCATGTTCTGCCTGTTTATTATCGTAGGCAGCGCCACGGGGCTGGATGCGCTGGTAGTCGGCTGCATCGTTGTGTATATGTACAGCTTTTTCGATACCTTCAACCTCCGCGCACAGCTGGCGGCAGAAAAAGCCCCGGAGGACGATTATCTGGTGCACTTTAATTGGCACGATGCCCGCATGACCCAGTTCATGGGCGAGAGCCACAAGCTGGTTGGCTGGGTGCTCATCGCACTGGGCGCGATCGTGTTCTACAACAACATCATCATGCGGGTGCTGGGCGATGTGATGTGGCGCTGGGGACAGGATAACCCCATCTTCCGCGCTATCTACCTGATGCTGGATTCCCTGCCGCAGATCGTGGTCTGCGTGGCACTGGTCGTGTGCGGTATGTGGCTGGTGCGCGGCCCGAAAAACAAAAAGGGCAAGCAGCCCGCCGAAGAGGAGACCGAGGAAGCCGAGGACTTCCATGCCTACACGGCTGCGCCGCAGGCTGAGGATACCGAGGACACCGCGGATACGGACACCCATTTTGCCATGCCGGAGCTTTCGGCACTGCTGGGGGAGCCGGTGACCGGCGCAGAGCAGGACGAGACCCCTGCGGAGGATGACGATGACCGAGCAGAATAAGACCCATTTGACCGCACAGCCGGGCAGCGTGCCCCCGTCGGAACGCAAGCCCGCAGAAAAGCCCCTGCGCCGGGTGGGCAGCCTGACATTGGGCGCATGTCTTATCGCGGCGGGCGTGTTCTTTCTGCTGTACTTCTTTGTGCCGGGCTTTGATGTGCAGCTGACATTGAAAATTGCCCCGGCGGTGGCGCTGGTGCTGCTGGGGTGCGAGGTGCTGTTTTTTGCCGCCCGCCCCGGTCGCTGGAAGTACGATTTTGTATCCGTGCTGGTCTGTCTGGTGCTGATGGCGGGCTGCTTCTGCATGGCGATGCTGCCCATGCTGTGGGACGAGTTGAGCGGCGAAAACCGGCAGATCATGAACCGCCTGAGCACGCAGGCGATCAATGAGCTGTACACCGCCTGCAAGCAGGACGCGCAGGACATCGACATCCGGAACATCAGCGGCTGGCTGTACCTGAACGGTGTGCAGGTCGAAACTTTGCAGCAGGCTGCCGCCCTGCCCGCCGGGGATACCTGCCTGACCCTGACCGTGGAGCTGTTCGGCCCTTACGACAGCGCCGCCGCCTTTGCCCGGGACTGCTACACCCTGACCGCACTGGCAAAGCAGTGCACCGTGCCGCCGGAAAGCCTACACTTTACATGGGACGCCCGCAGCCCGGCAGAAAGCAGCCTGAACACCGGCAGTCTGCAGTACACCGAGGACTATTCGCTGGACCTGAGCGGCGCTGTGCAGCTGGACTGGACAGAGCAGCAGATGGAGCAGCAGACCGAGACCGAGTATCTGCTGGACGCAGAGAATATCCCCGAGGGGGAAGAATGAAAAATACCGCCGCACAGCTGTGCGGCGGTATTTTTGCGGTTGAAGCTGCAAACAAAAAAGCACCCCGAAGTCCTAAGACTTCGAGGTGCTTGCCTTTGGAGCTGCTATCCAGATTCGAACTGGAGACCTCATCCTTACCAAGGATGCGCTCTACCAACTGAGCTATAGCAGCAAATGGCGACCCGGATCGGGCTCGAACCGACGACCCCCAGCGTGACAGGCTGGTGCTCTAACCAACTGAGCTACCGGGCCATGATCGCTCAAGTTCGTGCGGCGTCTTACCGCGGGAACGTGCTCTATTATATCGAAAAGTCGGTCTGTTGTCAAGCACAAATTTGCGGAAAATGCAATTTTTTGCAAAAGAGCGGAGGAACGAACTCCCTCAGTCAAAGCCTGACGGCTTTGCCAGCTCCCTCTGGGAGGGAGCCTTTGGCATGGCGGGAAGGTTTCTAGCTAAAGTGCAAACTTTGCGGGCGTGCCCGCTCCCCCTTGGGGGAGCTGTCGCGCAGCGACTGAGGGGCTATAAATCGGCGGAGCCGGAAAAAA